>CAZTVH010000012.1:0-17500 GCA_964616965.1 uncultured Bacteroidaceae bacterium
GGACTGATGAAATCATCGTTAGCTTGTCTGAGGTATCCGTTAAAGTAGGTTTTTCGACTTCGCATCCAATAGATTGTGCCTCCACATGAAAGCCGTCTTGTGCGAAACACCGCAACGCTCGGCACTTTCGTCAAGCGTCAGTCCCCTCTGCCATACAGTTTATGTATTCTTGCCATACGAGCATAGGCTCGTGTGTCCCACTGAACCAGTCTTTTCGATTATCAAATTTGCGAGTGTATTTGTCGTATTGTTTGTTTGAATAGAGGTAGGCCGTCAAAGCCAATATGATTTTTGTGTATCCTTAATTCCGCAAATGGGGTGTTAATAAAATGAGCGACAGAATGTTGAAAACATTTCAGGCAAGCTGTCGCCTGATTCCATAATTATGTGTACTTTTGCATTGCGATAAAACGCACACAATTATGGGTGCAAAGATACAAATAAAAAACGAATTGGTACACAATTTCGGAGGATTTTTTTTCTGCATCGGCCATTTCCGCAGTTCCGGGCTTGCCAAGGTCGTCGGCAACACGCTGGGTGCCAGAGGCTGTCTGGCGAGATAGAGCTATATGGACATCGTGTAGACATTGATGGCGATATATCTGAAGAGAGGGTCGCGGATAGAGGATTCAACGAGGCTTTCCGCCCTTTTCTCTGGGAAGACGCAGGGACACAGGCTGTGCAGCCCCGACACGATATTGAAAATGCTATCGGACAAGTTCAGGTACTTTCACGGCATAGCGCAGGTGGACGGGCTGACGTTCTACGTCGAGGGGGCGTGCGCTTCGGCAGGACGCGGATGGACTGCGGCTCATTTGCCAGGGAGATTATCGACATCCGCAGCAGGCACTGCGGCCTCTTCTACAAAAGGGCCATGATGTGCGACTCGCTGCGCGGGCGCATCCACGCCATAACCGATGTGGAATGGAAGCAGTCGGAAATCAACTCCCATTAGTGCTGGCTGTCCAGCATCCCCTTCGAGGCCTTTCTCGCGGAGCGGGGCTACCGCCTCGTCGTGCAGCGCATGCCCTGCGAGGGCGGGCAGACAGACCTGCGCGGTGGCAGGTACGTCTACTGCTGCGCACTGACCAACGACACACTGTCAAGAGAAAGTGGTATCGTGGAATTCTACAACCAGAGAGCCTCCACCTAACGCTGCTTCGACTGCATGAACAACGACTTTGGATGAGGCTGACTGCCCTGCTCGGAGATGGAGGCCAACACCGTCTCCATGCTCCTCGCTGCCTTCATCAATAACTTCTAGCGCCACTTCCTCGACCTGGTGGCGGGCACGGCATTCGGCCTTGAGACAACTTCGAGGGTCAAATGCTTCGTCTTCTCCTTCGTCTCCGTCCCCTTCAAGTGGGCCAGCTACGGTGCCGGAAAAATGAGGACTAATAGCACCCTACCACTATTGCAATGCAAAAGAGCAATCATTGTTGAGAGGCCGCTAAACATCATGTTCTATGACAAAAAGCCATCTGGGGCACCACATTCGAACGAAAAGAAGCCAATTTAGCGATTTTTGATTTAAAACCCATGTTCTATGAAGTTTATTAAACCTCTCCCCTACCCATTAAACTAAAAATAGCAAATCGGAAAATAAGAATTGGCTGGCACACATCTTTATTGAGAATTGAGACATACCTCGCCGCAATCGTGGCACACACTCTTTCTTCAATTGGGTATTGACAAGTGGATGGCTCGGCCACTTTTCAATTCACTTTCCACAAATCACTAATCGCTATTCGTCATTTACAAGGACGGCTAAAAACCATAGAGCATGATTTTTAGCTGCTGTGTTCCCCGTGAAACAGGAAACACTCTCCTATGGCAAGAAACTAGATTTTGTTGAAGGCGATAAGCAGTACCGACACGTCGGCAGGCGACACACCACTAATACGAGAGGCCTGACCGATGGTGCGTGGACGCATCTTATTCAGCTTCTCCCTTGCCTCATATGAGAGCGACTGAAGGGTAAAATAATCAAACCCATCGGGCAGCTGCACATTCTCGAACTTGAGGATACGGTTAGCCACCTCCTGCTCTTTTTCTATATACCGCTGATACTTCAGTTGAACCTCTGTCGCCGACACTGTATCGGCACGAACCTCCTCAGGAATGGTCACCACCACCTCCTGAAGAGCTGGTGAAATAGATAGCAGGTTGCCCATACTCACTTCTGGACGCAACAGCAGATTTACAAGCTTCACCTTTTGCTGCAAGGCGGGTGTACCCAACGATTCCAGCATCTCATTCGCCTCACTCGGCAGAACGGAAGTCTCGTTGATAAACTGCGACAGCCGTTCTGAACAATCCACCTTCTCCCCCACCCTGCGCATCCTCTCATCGCTTGCCAACCCCAACTCGTGCGACAATGGTGTCAGCCGCACATCGGCATTGTCCTGCCGTAGCAGAATGCGATATTCCGCCCTCGATGTGAACATTCGGTAAGGCTCATCCACACCTTTGGTAACAAGGTCGTCAATCAAGACTCCAATATATGCCTGCGTCCTGTTCAGCACAAACGATGGCCTACCCTTAATCTTCAGCACCGCATTAATGCCAGCCATGAGCCCTTGGCACGCCGCCTCCTCATACCCCGTGGTGCCGTTTATCTGTCCTGCAAAATATAGGTTCTCGACCCGCTTGGTCTCGAGAGTGTAGTTCAACTGTGTGGGAGGGAAATAGTCATACTCTATAGCATAGCCAGGCTTATATATCTGCGCCCGCCCAAACCCTGGGATAGAATGTAAGGCATCCACCTGCACTTCTAACGGCAAGGACGATGAAAAGCCGTTCAGGTAGTACGAGTTCGTCTCCCATCCCTCAGGCTCGACAAAAAGCTGATGTCGGCTCTTGTCGGCAAAGCGGACAATCTTATCCTCTATCGAGGGACAGTAACGTGGTCCATGCCCCTGAATGCGCCCTGTGTATAATGGCGAGCGGTCAAACCCAGTGCGCAGTATGTCGTGGGTATGCTCATTCGTATACGCAATATAGCAGGAACGTTGCTGCTGCAATGGAGCCGTATTCGTGTAAGAGAATTTCTGTGGGTTGGTATCGCCTGGTTGCTCGTCGAGCATTGAGAAGTCAATCGTGCGACCATCGATACGGACAGGTGTACCCGTCTTCAGTCGCTCCACCTCAAATCCAACCTCACGCAATTGGTCAGACAACCCTACAGCAGACCTCTCCCCTATCCTACCCCCTTGCCATCTGCCTTCTCCAATATATATGGTCCCATTCAAAAATGTGCCGTTGGTAAGCACGACAGCCTTCGCCGGAATATCAATCCCCATCCGGGTACGAACACCGCACACTACCCCACCCGAAACATCAACACCCGTCACCTCATCCTGCCAAATCGACAAATTCGGTGTCCGCTCCAATTGATAACGCCAGTTGAGCGAGAACTGTACTTTGTCGCACTGTGCGCGCGGACTCCACATAGCCGGGCCTTTGGAAAGATTGAGCATCCGAAACTGAATCATCGAATAGTCGGTAATGATACCCGAACAGCCGCCCAAGGCATCTATCTCGCGCACTATCTGACCTTTTGCCACACCACCCATAGCGGGATTGCACGACATCTGACAAACAGTGTCGATATTCAAAGTCACCAAAAGCGTTTTGGCACCCATACGCGCTGCCGCCACCGAGGCCTCTGCACCCGCATGGCCACCACCCACAACAACAACATCAAATGCATCAAAAGTCATAGCCGAAACAGATAGGGTAGGGGAGTTTTAGTCATTGTTTCACACGAAACAGCATAGTTAAGCCATTGTATTCCATAAGGCTAAAGCCGCCTCTTCTTTCTTTCGCATCGCTGCCGCCTCCTCGTCCGTCTTGTCCGCCTGCCCCAAAAGATGCAGCACACCATGTATCACCACCCGCAACAACTCTTGCTCAAATGGCGACACAAACAAACAGGCATTCTCACGAACACGCTCCACACTAATCAATATGTCGCCCGACACCACATTACCCTCCACATAGTCGAAGGTGATAATGTCGGTATAGGTATCATGGTTCAGATAGGTTTGGTTGACCCCAATGAGGTAGGCATCGTCACAAAACAGATAGTTAATATTTCCGACACGCATATTTTGAGCCTGCACAACTGCCGTAATCCATTTTTTTACTTTCGACTCGTTTTCGAACTCAAAATCTATGTTCTCGGAAGAAAAATATATTGCCATGTGCTAAAATTTCCAAAATAGATAGAAAAAGAAACCGTGTTTACTTTTTAGAGTATTATATTTGATACTTCACACAACCAATGTATACAACTAATATTCAGTATATTATTGCTATTCTACAATCATTTTTCCTCATTTTCCTTCAAACAAAAAGAGCACCATAGATAATCCGTGCTGCACATTCCATTCTCGTTGGGTTATGGGACGCAGAAAAACTCATTGCAATTTACATTTGTAAAACCTTTACAGATGTGGAATGATAAAAATGCTCCAACACAGAAATCCGTTGTGCGGCCTCTCGGCAATCGATACCCCGGATGGCGAAAGACATTTGAAGAGTAGAGGAGTCGTCCGACACTTTCACCGCATCAGCCAACAAACGAGCCAAAGAAAAATCGTCAGCAGAGAAACATCCCTTTGCACCACGAACAGAAAACACCATCCCATGAGCATCGAATTCAGACGTAACCTCAACAACCACAACCTCATGGCCTCTTTTCTCAAAATCCATAACATTTTTCACGGCCTCCGCCAATGGCACCTCGATTGTGGCATAGTAATTACCTATATGGTTCGTGTCGCAAATGGCTCTGACAAAATTGTCCAGCTCCACCATATAGGCTCCATCTCTATGTAATACAAGCTTTTCCATTATTTCATACCGACTATTCTTGTGCTACAAAAATACAACATTTTTTTGAATATTTAAATAAATTGTCACAACTTGTAGAAATAATCGTTCACTTTTGCCTTGTAATAGGGTGATAGGGTAGGGGGCACTGTGCGGAAAAGCTCCATATTCTTCTCCTGCATACGCTGGAACTGCTCCAAGTCGTTTGCCGACGGTTTGTGGTCCAACTCCTTACCTTCGCGACTCTCGCGCCGTTCTTCTTTCTCACGTTGCATTTCAGCCTTCTCATGCTCCAACATACGGGTCATAATCTGCTGCTGACGATTGATGGTCTGTTGCGATATTACCTTATTAACAAGGTCATTCTCCGTCTGTTCCATCTGTCTCATCATCTGGTCTATCTCTTTGGCCAACTTTGCGTTTCCCGCATCGCTCTGTTTCATTTCCTGCCCATACTCCTGCATCATCCGGCGTATCATCTCTTGCTGCGCTGCCATACGGGCAAACTCCTCGCTCATCTGCATACTACCTTTGTCACCAATCTTCTTTCTCCCGTTAGGCTTATTATCTTTACCCTGTTTATCCAATTGTTTTTTAAGGGCTTCCATCTGCTTGTTCAATTCTTGCTGCATCTGCTTCATCGACTTGGCAGAAGGTTTGCCACTGCCTGGATTGCTGCAATTGCCCGACTTCTTATTGCTCTTATTCTTGCAATTGCTATTTTGTTTTTTCTGCTGGTTTTGACGCATTTGGTTCTGCATCTTGTCGAGCGATTCGGCCAAGACAAGAGCCAGATTATTAAATGAGGTCATAGCATATTGCATTGAAGCTGTGGCCTGTGCATTTTTATATGTACCATAGAAAGTCTGGTTCATATTCAGCAATTCCGATAGCGAGCGCGACACATTGCTATTCACCTCTCCCACATTCTTATTAATCACCCGTGCCACGTTCAACTGACGCTTGGCAACAGCACGAAGCGAATCTTCTACACCTTTAAAGTCATCCTTTATCTTATTCTGACCCAATATGATATTCTGATACTGCGGGTCCTGAATAAAGGTGTTACGCGACTTGTCAATCAATGCCTCTTGATTGAACGACAGCTGCACCAAATTCTTCAACAGACGACGAATTTCCTCTGCGTCCTCTGCCAAATCCTGTTGTTCCATATCAACCTGAGCCTCAGCCAGCTGCTCCGACAACTTGTCCAACTGTTCCGATGCCTCTTTCTGCTGCTTCGACGCATCCTTCTGTTTGCCCTTTTCAAGGCTGTTCTCGGCTCCCTGCTGGTTTTGGTCAATCTTGTCCATCAAGTCCTTATCCAGCTTGAAATCCAAATCGTTATCTATCTTCTTATAGTCCTGTTGTATCTGTTTCAAATCATGCTGCAACTGGTCGTACTGTTCCGAGAGTTTCTTCTGTTCCTGCATCATCTTATCCTTCTCATCGCGCGACTTTGCCGACTCGGTCTTTTCGGACAATTCGCGCTGTTTTTCAGCCAGTTTCTCGGTCTTTTGGATAGCCTCTTCCACCTTCTTCTCCATCTCCAGACGTTTCATCAACTCGATGTTCTGGTCCAATTGCTTTTCCAACTCTTGGTTGTCCAACTTCAACTGTTCCAGCTGTTCTTGCACTTTCTTCTTGTCCAGCTCCTGCATCATCTTATCTATCTCCTCCATCATCTGCTTCATCTCATCGTTCATCACCTCGTTCATCAGACGGTCCAATTCGCGCTGCTTCTCCAACAACTGCTCGCTCTGCTCCCTATACTTCTGCTCAAGTTTCTTATTTTCATTCAGTTGCTGCTGCATCTGCTGCAACATCTCTTTCACCTGCTGCTGCTTCTTGGCAAGCTCCTGCAAGTCCTTCTTGTCCTGCCAGTCAAACTCCTTCTTATCCACCAACTTACGCATCAACTCGTTGATATCCTGCTGCATCTTCTTCAGCTCCGACATCGATTGTTGCGCATGCTCTTGGGCCTCGTTGCTATTGCGGTCAAGTATATTGTCAAGTTCCTTTTCTGTAGGCACTTGCCACTCAAATTGCTGCGAGGTGGCTGATTTCGGCCCGTGTATGCCGTCGTTGTCCCAAACCTCGAAATAGTACACCAGCTTGTCGCCCGGACCGAGGGCAATATCCGGCAGGTTGGTCGAATAATTGAACTCCTGCACCGTCTCTCGCGTAATGCCTATCTCATAGGCCATCTCCTCCCTGACTGACGTATCCTGCACATTGGTTTTCACCAATTTAAATTCAAGTTTAGAGAACCCATAGTCATCCTTGATGCGCCCGTGGAAGAAGAGCCTGTCGTCCACCAACGAATCACGCATCTCCATCACGGCAATCATCGGCGAGGCATCCTCGATAGTGGTCACAGCATAGCCCAACGTGTCCGAAATCGGGGCATAACGGTTGGCCGCCGCAAAGCCATAAGTGAACGTCTGCATCGCCCTTAACGTTACCGAGACACGCCCATTTTCATCTGGTACCAATGCTTTTGTATCTTCATTTACAAAGAAAAAGAGTGTGTCGACATCCTTTGTCTGAAAGAGCCACTTGGCCGAGGTTCCTTGTGGAACAACCAGGTCGCCCTCGTTAGCCAACGTCTCTTGCAACTTGAGCGTATAGGCAGGGTAGGAGAGAACCACACTGAAATCAACCACGGCAGGCTTGGGGAACACCACAAGCGTGTACTGGGCCGAGGTGACTCCCGCCGCCTCGAAATGGAAATTACAGCTGCGCTGAACCGTCTTGAACTGATAGGCATAGTGTGTCTTGTCCAACTGCTGCATCCTGTACACATTGCCCTCCACATTGATAAAAGCCTCGGCAGGCACAGCGTTGCCTTCCACAGCCACATGCAATTCAAAATCCTCTTGTTGAGGCACTTCCAATGACTGGTTCTCAACAATAAAAGAGAAAGGAGCAGGCCTTTCAAACTGCGTGTTGTAGTGCGCTATACGGTGCGACGACCCCGTTATGACCGACGGCGAAACCAATAATAAAAGCAGAATTACTGCCACCGGGATTGCAACATACTTCAAATACTTTCTATTCGACCTGATGTCGACGGCGTTCTGAAAAGGCACGGGCTTCAACTGTGCGGTCTTTTGGGCGATGGCGGCACTGAGAAGGTCGTCGTTCGAACCATCGCCCTTCTGCTGCAACTGCAAGAGATTAAGCAGTTTGTCCTGCACTTCAGGAAAGTGCCTGCCGATAATCTGGGCCGCTTCCTCATACGAAATAACCTTGCCCATGCGGAACATCTTGGCCAGTGGCACCAGCACATAATATGTCAGCACGCCCGCTCCCACAATCAGGTAAAACCAAAAGAGAATCGCCCTAACAACGGTGCCGAAATAGCCAAAATGCTCCAGCACCGCCATCACAATAAATAATGACAAAAGCAAAGCCACGGCATACAATATGCCCTTTATCATCCTATTTTTGTAGTATTTACGGATGAACTGGTCTAGGTTCTGTCGTATCGAATCCTTCTGTTGCACACGAAAATTTTAGTCTGCAAAGATACGACATTTTTTTTGCATAGCGTAAAAAATAATTTACCTCAACCCCAGCACTAAGGCCTAACAGCAACAACTTCAGCTCGAACCACACCGCAGCCCGCCACAACCCTCCAGAACACATCCGAGAACATAGGAAAAGGCACACCTGACTCCCGACATCCTTCGCTACCTATCCGCTATTTATACCTTAGTTATTCTTTAGTTATACTATAATATAACGGGTATGGTTAGTATAAATGTAGAATAAATAAGGGAAGAGGGAGGGAGGCACTCGGGAGAAAACTGGAGAGTAGGGGAGGGGCGGGGGAAAAAAACGAGAATTGCGCCACAAATCTGCAATGAATGAATAATTATTCGTATCTTTGCAGTCGGAAATAACTGACGCAACAGTCGAAAAAAAGAGACAAAAAATGGGTAAAGTAATCATCGTCACAGGGGCTTCGTCGGGGTTTGGCAAGGCTATTGCCGAACGGCTGGCAGAGCACGGCCACACGGTCTACGGGATATGCCGTAGAGAGATGGAACACAGCAAAATACAATACCGTCAAGGCGACATACGCGACACTGGGCGCATCGAGCATATAGCCAAAGAGATTTTCGACAAAGAGGGGCGTATCGACGTGCTGATAAACAATGCGGGCATGGGCTTGGGAGGGGCACTGGAACTGACCTCGTGGGAGGAAATCAAGCTACAGATGGAGACGAACTTCTACGGCTGCGTGAACGTGTGCCAAAAGGTGCTGCCCTATATGCGGCAAAAGCGAAGCGGTAAGATTATCAACTTCAGTTCGATAGCAGGTATCGAGGGAATCCCGTACCAGGGATTCTACAGTTGCTCGAAATTTGCCATCGAAGGTTTCTCCGAGGCGTTGGCAGCAGAGGTGAGGCGGTTTGGCATAGCGGTGTCGCTGGTGGAGCCGGGCGATTTTGCGACAGGATTTACAGCGGTGCGCGTGAACTCGGAGGCGACGCTGAAAGACCCCGATTACGGCCCTGTTTTCGCGCGGGTGAGGGAGAGGTTCGAGAAGGAGGAGATAGGCGGCCTGAAGCCCGATTTCATGGCTAAAAAGGTAGAACAGATTGTGGATGCCCGCCGGCCCCGGCTGCGCTACTGCGTGGCCAACCTTGAGCAACGCCTCTCGGTGCTGCTAAAGAGAGTAATACCAGGCAATTGGAACGTGGCCATACTGCGGAGCTACTACGGTAGCTGACAGCACTAACGGACGACGGTGACGGTACCCGTCTTTTGGAGCCAGACATCGGGTTCGGTAGCCTGACGGTAGCGGAGGGTGTAGACGTAGGCGCCTTGGGGTAGGGGAGTGCCGTCGTGGGTGGCATCCCAACGGGCATTGATGTCGCTGCTGTACCACACTTGGGCACCCCGGCGGTCGAATATCCATATTTCCCCATCCATCAGCGAGTTGCCGAACACTTGGAAGTAGTTGTTCTCCTGCAACGAGGGGGTGATTACATTGGGGACGTAGATGTCGTTAGACCGCAGGCGGAGAACCAGTTGCGTGGTGTCATGGCAGTGGTACGAACTGACGGATGCGAGGGTGACGACCACCGAGTCGTGGTAGGCGGGATAGTCGTAAACCACTTTCTGCGAAGTGCCTATCTCGTTGCCGTCGGCATACCACACACGGCTCACAGCCTGGTGGCTGACATCGGTCAATGAGACGGTCGTATTGTCAAGGTCAACCACACTGGGCTTGGCCGAAATGAGGGCTTGAAACACATCTATTTGTGGGACAAAGAAAGAGGTGTCGGAACCACAAAGGGTATCTTCAAGAGCAGCCCCATACAAGTGGTATTCGCGTGCGATATTGGGTGTTACGACGAGATGGGTATCACTTTCGTGCCCATTGAGTTCGGGGTTATGCGGCGAGCAGGACCATCGTATGTAGCCCCTGCCACCCGAACAATGCAGATGGCACATATGGTCATCGCAGTCGTATTCGAAACTAGGCATAGGGCTGGGAGGAATATAGAACGCATTGATATTCAACCTAGCCACGCTGTCACACACATCCCCCGTTTGGAAACTCACCGAATACTGCCCCACATCATAGTATAGGTGCCCATTCCACTGACATACAGTGCCACACACCACCGTGTCGGTAATGCTTATTGCCTGATCGACGACATGTATGGGCAGTGTGTGAACGTGGTGGGTGGGCTCGTAGCAGTCGCTATAATGCGTATAATGGACTGTTATAGTGTAATCGCCCGGCTGTCGGTAGAGATGTGTGGAGGCGATGCCCGTGGCGGTGTCGCCGTCGCCGAAGTCCCACAGGATAGTAGTGTTTGGCTCGTCCAACACCTCTGCGCTGAATTCGAACACATCATGCAGGCAAAAAGTGTTGTTCGAGTTGTTGAACATGGTGAAGAGCCTACCGTTTAAGAAAGAATAAGGGTTGATGGGGTCGAGGGTTGTCCCCACTGCGTAGGAATAGCTTTCCCGTTCACCTAAGCCATACACATGTGCCACAAAACCACCTTGCAACGAGTGTATCAAATGGCTGCCATCCGCCACCGTGATGCGCGCATACACATAGTCTGGGTTGCCCAGCAAAGGATGGAAATTGACCGAATTGATATTATATTCGTCGATATAAAGATTGCGGGCATATTCTGACCGTGTGACGATATTGACATGGTGCGAACTGATGCGGTCGGTATTGAAGGTGGCAAAAGTGATGGAAGGAATCTGCTGCTCAATGGGATGGATGACCGTGCAGGAAGGGTCGCCGAGTGTCCCTGCACAGAACGAACCTTTCAGATATAAAAACACACTCAACGGTTTGGAACCTTCGAGGTAGAGGCCCGCCTCGTTCAAAGGGCGGATAACATTGAACATACGGCTCTCTCTCGCATTCAGGACGAAGAGATTGGTGTCAAACCTAACTTCGGTGCTATCATGCAGGGCGGTAATCTTAAGCATATCAGAAGTTCGCAGATCGGATGTGGTAACACCGAACCGCCTACCCCAATACTCTGTTGGAATCGACTGCTCGACAAGGTGGTCGCAGGCCCCACACGGGGCAGGCACATAAGCGCACATATTCCCAGTAAAGACCGCTATCCGCTCACAATCGTCAGTCCATACGAGAGTTCCTGAGAGGTCACCGTGCGACCTCACCAAATAGGCCTGTCCGCGGTTTAACGGCACGTTGTAGGTCACTCCGGGAACCATCACACTGTCCTTGTCGTATACAGACATGTTGATATAGACCAGTGTGCTGTCTTCTGTCGCAACCACACAGAACTCATTGTCCCACTCGTTGCTGTCCACCGTCTGCAACAGATAGCGGTTGCGCAGCGTATTGGTAGGCAGTACATTAGTATTGTCATAGGAAGCCTGCAAATAGTTAGACAAATAGAGCGACACATTCGCGTCGGTAGTCACATGGATACCCTTGTTTCTGACCGTCCGATGGGCGGTGTCGAGTTCTAAAGAGCTTGGGACCGTCACGTTCGTGACTACGCCCGGCAAAACCGTGAATGTTTGCGACCAACTGCTGTCGGCCGAAATAGCCGTGCCTGTCGTTGCCTGATTGCTAGAGACAATCAGGGTCAAATCTCCTTGACGATGGTTAGGCAGAAACGCCAGCCAAAAGTCGTTGCCTGCCGTAGTAAGCACCTGCGTTCTCCCAACATCGAAAAGGAATAGCAACAATGCCCCTATGGCAAGCAACCGTTTCATAAGGCTACATAACTTTCCGGAAGACAGCCCGCTTCATCATTGGCGATGACTGGTAGGTTGTCTCCCAAATGCGCTGTGCCTCGTTGCCGATAATCTGCGGGTTGCTGTATGCCCAACGTATGTTGTGCTTGATGGCATTCTTGTTCATCTCAGCATAGTAGATTGAGTGTACGCCACGCTTCTGCCAGTCGGGATGCACGCCATTGAGGAGCGCGTCAATGTCTGTGAACTTATGCAACGCCCTCAGAATGTAAATCCATCCAAAGGGGAAGAGGTGGCCGTTGGCCTTCTTGTATGCTGCATTGAGGTCGGGAATGCTCAGGCCAAAGGCCACCAGGTTGTCGTCCTTGTCGACCACAAAGTTGGCAAATTCCAGATTGATAAAGGGGAAATACTCCTTGATGTATACGTCTATCTCCTTATCAGTCAGGGGAACAAAGTCGTATAAGTCTTTGAAAGCCGCATTGATGGCAAGGAAGAATTTGCGTGCGTAGGGATAAACCTCTTTGCGCGACTTGAATTTCAGCAGTTTGAGCTGGTATTTTTGCAATATCAATTCGTTCAGACGGGCCACTTTGTCTGGCACAGGCTGAGAGGCGGGTATCTGATATTGCGCCCACCGGCAGGTGATTTCATAGCCTGCCCGTTCGATGAAGTCGATATAGTACTTGGGGTTATAGAGTGTGCTGATATTCTGCCGCTGGTCGTAGCCCTCAATCACCCAGCACTCCTTGTCCATGTCGGTGAAGCCAAAAGGACCTTCTACTTGGTCCATACCCTTGGCCTTCCCCCATTCCTCAACGGTGTTTAACAGCTTGGAAAAGACATCGTAATCCTCCACAAAGTCAAACCACCCGAAACGAGCTGCCTTCTTGCTCCAACGTTGGTTGACTGAATGGTTGATAATGCCTGCCACACGGCCTACTATCTCTTTGCCGCGATAGGCCAACCAGAGCTGTAGGTCGCAGTGGTCGAGGGAAGGATTTTTTGCCGTTAGCAGACCCAATTCGTCGCCCATGAGAGGGGGAATGTAAGTGGGCACACCTTTGAACAGTTTGTTTGGGAACTTAATAAATCTGCGCAATTCGCAACGTCCCACAACCTTTTTGATTACAATGTCTTCCATTGCCTTACATTATTTGTAATTCTTTGAAACACTTATATATCTTCTCTACTGCAAAGTCGATTTGCTGATGTGTGTGGGTGGCCATCAAGGCGAAACGGATGAGCGTATCCTCAGAGGGCACGGCAGGAGGTATCACCGGGGTGACGAAGACACCTTCCTCGAACAGCATGTGGGTCAGCACAAATGTTTTCTCTGCATTACGCACATACAGCGGGATGATGGGCGATGCCGTATGGCCAATCTCAAACCCCAAATCCTTGAAGGCTTTCATGGCGTAGTTGGTGTTGTCCCAAAGTGCCACATTGCGTTCGGGCTCAGTACGCATGATGTGAAGTGCTGCCAGCACTGACGCCGTTGCCGAGGGTGGGATAGAGGCTGTGAAAATATAAGGGCGGACACTGTGTTTCATATAGTTAATGGTCTCCTTATCGGCAGCGATAAACCCACCGACCGATGCCAGTGACTTAGAGAATGTACCCATCACCATCTCCACCTGTGGCAGCTTGTCGTAGTGGTCGCATGTGCCACGACCTTCGCGACCGAAGACACCCAAACCGTGCGCTTCGTCTACCATCAGCGTAGCCTGATACTTGTCGCAGAGTTCCACCAATTTATCGATAGGAGCCACATCACCCTCCATTGAGAAGACGCCATCGGTCACAACCAGCTTTGATGCCTCTATTGGGCATTTCAGTAGCACACGCTCCAAATCCTCCATGTTGCAATGCTTATACTTCAGCGTAGTTGCAAAGGTTATCTGTTTCCCTTCCATGATGGAGGCATGGTCCAACTCGTCGTAAATCAGATAGTCGTTTCTTCCAAGGACACAGGGAATAGTGCCCGAATTGGCTTGGAAACCAGCCGAGAAGAGCATCACACCGTCTTTGCCCATAAAGTCAGCTAACTCGTCCTGCAACTGGATATGAATGTCTAGAGTGCCATTAAGAAAAGGAGAACCCGCACACCCGGTGCCATATTTGTCGATAGCCGCTTTTGCAGCCTCTTTGATTTTAGGATGGTTAGTAAGACCCAAATAAGAATTAGAGCCGAACATCAGCACCCGCTTGTCGCCCACCAGCACTTCGGTATTCTGCTCTGACGAAATAGGAGTAAAATAAGGATAAATGCCCTTTGCCTTCGCCTCTTGTGGCGCAGTGTAACGGGCCATTTTGGATTGCAGTGGTTTCATTTATTGTATTAAACTAATTAACGTTAAGGATGCAAAATAACAAAAAAAAATCCACTTTAACAAAAAACTATTGTGTTAAAAATGCAAACAACCGTTCCGTCAGACGGCTGGCACCAATTCTAAAAAACTGGTTTGTAATTTGTTTTTCACCCACAATCTGTTCTGCTAGTTGAACATATTTTAACACTTCGTCAGGTGTGGAGATACCCCCGGCAGCTTTAAATCCCACCCATTTTCCTGTTTCTTGAAAGTGTTTTTTTATCACTTGGAGCATCACTTCGGCAGCTTCTGGCGTAGCATTCACAGAAATTTTGCCAGTAGAAGTCTTAATAAAGTCAGCACCTCCCTCTATAGCCAACTGTGCTGCTTTAGCCACATGGTCGGGGGTGGGCAGCTCGCCTGTTTCCAATATTGTTTTCAATGTCCGCCCTAAACATAATTGCTTGATAGCAGCCACTTCGTCGCGAACTCTGTCGTAGTCACCTTCCAACAATGCACCACGCGATATGACCATGTCTATTTCGTCAGCACCCTCATCTAGTGCATACTGCACTTCTTGCAACTTGACACTTAAAGGTGCCTGACCATGTGGGAAGGCACCTGCAACAGATGCCACTTTGATGCCACTGCCACGCAACAGCGACGATGCCTGATGCACAAACACAGGATAGACGCATACAGCAGCTACATGACCTATCCCACGCCCACTGTCCTGCAACTCCAGAGACCGACGACACAAAGCGGCCACTTTCTCTTGGGTGTCGCATCCTTCGAGGGTAGTATTATCAATGCAAGTGAAAACCCGCTTCAAAGCCTCAACAGATTCCATAGCGAACAAATTATTAGTTCAACAACTGATTGATTTTCTCAACTCTTCTTTGATGTCGACCACCTTCAAAAGGCGTGTCTAAAAACTCATCCACTATCTGCAGGGCAGTTTCTACTGGAATGAACCGTGCGGGCATAGAAATCACATTGCAATCGTTATGCTGTCGGCCTAGATGGGCTATTTCTGCCGTCCAACATAAGGCGCAACGCACATTGGGATACTTGTTCACAGTCATCTGTACCCCATTTCCACTGCCACAGATGACGATGCCACGCTTCAGTTCACCGCTATTGATAACCTTGCCTAGCTGATGTGCATAGTCAGGATAGTCCACACTCTCAGTGCTATTCGTACCGAAGTCATGAACATCAAATCCTCTCTCTTTCAGATGTTTCTTTACTATTTCTTTCAATTCATAGCCTGCATGGTCGCAGGCCATAGCAATTATTTCTTTCATGGACAAGAATGTTTAAAACTTTTTGCAGATGCAAAAATACAAAAAAAAACGCAATTAACACAATTCCATACACAACCGTTTAGTGTAATCGGACAACCAAACATACAAAAATCAATCATTCACAATCCAATACAAAATATCAACACACCATGTTGACAAACCCGCTAACAACCTTGTCAATAAAAAATGGAAAAAAATTCATCCCTCCAAAATGTCGAAATACACCTCTTTTTTCAACCTTTTTCAACAATGAAACCCGCCCGTAACTCAACATCTACGAAATGAACAAAGGTGTGTGAATAATGAAACCAACAGCCTGTTGAAAAAGTAAGAAACCATTAAACAGAAACACATTAAAGCGAAATAAAAAGTTGAAACAGGTTTAAAACAACAAAGAGACGAAAACCCATTTAGCCAGTTATCAACAATATTGACAACAGAAAGAAAAGAAATAAATTTTATAAAGGAAAATGAATATAATTATTTCTACAACCTGTCTTTTCGCCAAAAGTGGTAGGAGACAGTATAAGCATGTGAAAATTTGTGTATGGGTTCATAGTAATTAATTCAATTGCCTTGAAATATTTGAAATAGTATAGCTTGAGCATTAGGTTCGCTAGTCTGACTTTAGAGCATTATTAAATCATGTCTTAAAAATGAGAAAAAATGTGATGTTCGGCTTTTTTTTTGTATTTTTGCAGTTTGAAAAAGGACTTTATTGTCCAAAAAGGAGTGTTAAAGCATTCAGAATCTAAAAACTATGAATAACGAACAATTGAAGCAAGAGATTATTCGGCTGAAAAAGGAGAAGAATGCCGTAATTTTAGGGCATTACTATCAGCGCAATGAGATACAGGATTTGTCGGACTATATAGGCGATAGTCTGGCATTAGCTCAAAAAGCCCAGCAATGCGAGAATGACATTATCGTCTTTTGCGGAGTTCATTTCATGGCAGAGACTGCCAAGATACTCAATCCTTCGCGTAAAGTGATTTTGCCTGATATGGAAGCGAGTTGTTCGTTAGCAGAGTCGTGCGAAGGTAGTGCCTTTGCCCGTTTCAAGGCAGAGCATCCCGACCACATGGTTATTTCTTACATCAATTGCACGGCAGAAATAAAGGCACTCTCCGATTTGATATGCACGTCGGGTAACGCTGAAAAGCTGGTTCGTGCATTGCCAGAAAGTCAAAAGATAATATTTGCCCCTGATAAGAATTTGGGCGGTTACATTAATAGTGTGACGGGTCGCAATATGTTGTTGTGGGATGGTGTATGTATGGTACATGATGCCATGCATGCTGAAAATGTCATGAAATTAAAGATAGAACACCCTGATGCGGCTGTAATAGCACATCCTGAATGCAATAGTGCGTTGTTGAAGGTGGCAGATTTTGTGGGCAGTACCAAAGCCATGCTTAATTACATCGCACAGTCGGGCAATAAAAAGTTTATTGTAGCGACAGAGACAGGAATTCTGTACGAAATGCAGAAGAATAATCCAGACAAGGAGTTTATTGTTGTGCCGTCAGGAGATAGTTGCAATTGTGCCGATTGTTCATACATGAAGTTGAACACGCTTGAAAAACTATATGCCTGTTTGCGCGACGAGACCCCAGAAATTGTCATGTCGGCAGAACTTATAGAGCAAGCCAAAAAGCCTATTGTGCGGATGCTCGAAATGTCGAAACAGCTGGGCATTATAAAATGAGGGGGCAACAGCAGGTATATGATTATTTGTCGAAGTTGGGTATAACATTCGACTTTTATGAGCATCCTGAAGCTCCGACGATAGAAATTGCATCACAGTTTTATCTTGGTGAAGGGACA
>CAZTVH010000013.1:0-17301 GCA_964616965.1 uncultured Bacteroidaceae bacterium
AAAACGGGTTCTCACCTTATGAAATCATCGACGACGACGATAAAGAAAACAACCAAAACTGATATATCTCAAGTCTTTCGGGTGCTACGAGCCCTCCGAAAACTCTTTAACAACCATAGAAATGCAAACAATCACAACCGTCGCTGCTCTCACCGCAGCCATCCAACAAGCCAAACAGGCGCATAAAACCATCGGCCTCGTCCCCACCATGGGAGCCCTGCACGACGGGCACCTCTCACTCGTCGACCGTGCCCGAAAGGAGAACGACCTAGTCGTGGTCAGCGTCTTTGTCAATCCCATTCAGTTCAACAACAAGGAAGACCTTGCCAAATATCCCCGCACCGTCGAGGCCGATTGCGAGAAACTGGCCTCGGCTGGAGCCGACATTGCTTTCGTGCCCACCGTCGAGGAAATGTATCCCGAACCCGTCGACACCGTTTACCACTTCGGTCCACTCGAAGAGGTGATGGAGGGCCCCCGCCGCCCGGGCCACTTCTCAGGCGTGGCCGTAGTGGTGCGCCGCCTGTTCGACCTCGCCCAACCCGACCGAGCCTACTTTGGCGAGAAGGACTTCCAGCAGATAGCCATCATACGCAATCTCCTAGAGCAGATTAAGTACCCCATCGAACTGGTTCCTTGCCCCATAGTCCGTGCCGACGACGGCCTTGCCCTCAGCAGCCGCAACATGCGTCTCAGCCCCGAAGCACGCGCCGTTGCCCCCACCATCTACGCCACCCTCCAACAGGCTGTCGAGATGTCGGACTATGAGGACGTAGAGACCGTCCAACTCTGGGTTATGGACACCCTCAGCTCCTTCCACGAGGTCAACCCCCTGAAAGAAGGCCTCTGCTTCGAGCCGGAATACTTCGAGATAGTCGACGACACCACCCTCCAGCCCATCACCGACTGGGATGACACCGAGGGCATTGTCGGCTGCATCGCCGTCTGGCTCGACGGCGTCCGCCTCATCGATGTCATCCGATTTCGATAGGCCAGCTCCCAAATAATACATTTGGCAATGGGCAAGAGCGGTTCGCTCCTGCCCGTTTCTATTTCCCAATCAGCACTTTGCTTGCAGGCGCATTTCTTTTGTTTGCCGTTACTAAAAAGAGATGCCGATTGCGTGCCAGCATCTTTTAATACTGCAAAGGGCGGGCAAATCAAAACGGGCAGAATGGTGCGGGTCTAACCTACTGATTGATAGTCGTATTCTCGTAGGGACGGTTAAAAAAGCACTCCAGCACTTTCAATCTTCCGCTTCTTGTGGGTCCCTGCCTCACTCGATTGTTTTTCATCTCTTTGGGGGTTGTTTTCCGCACCCTGGAGCGGAGATTGAGTGCGCATCGAGTGTAGATGGAGCGTAGAAAAGAGGGTGGCGGTGACACGTTCCACACCAGCTTTAAGGGTAGGCGGATGCATCGAGATGACGAAAGTTGAAAGGTGAAGGGTGAAAATTGGAATTGGGGTGGAGGGGACAGAGCGGATTTTTTGTGGTATGAAGTGCAATTTTCGGGCAGAAAGGGGACATAATATAAAGAGGTTTGTGAGCGGCGAATTAGGGGATGTGGTGTTTGACTGGTGGTGGTTTTCGCCCGCTATACACAAATGGCTATTAAAAATGTTAAAACCGATAAAGAGAAAGCAAAATGACGAAAAAGGGTATTCTGTTGCTGGTGGCTGTGGTGGTGGTGGCTGTTTATACGGCCTTCTATTGGGGCTGCTCGGGGAAACGAGGAGGCGAGTGCGGCTTCTTGGTCGGGCGGCAAGAACGCGACTGCGAGGCCGAGTATAGGGAGATTGCCGACAGGGAGTATTTCTACTCTGCGGCAGGGGCGGTGGATGCGTGCGACACGTTTTTGAGCCATTTTCAGTACCAGCGTTGCGCCCACAACGACGCGGTGCGGGAGATGCGTGCCTCCTTTAGGGAGATGGGTGAGATGCTGGACAAGAGTTATTACTCGTATGAGCAGTTTAAGAACGAGACGCACTACCTGTCGCAGAGGCTTGCAGACTCGCCTCACCGTGTGGTAAGGGAGACGTGGGCCAGGCTCCTGCACGAGGAGGACAGTTGCAGGCTGCGAGCGGCACTGGTGAGCCTGACGGAGCATGATTTCAAGGTGTATCTGCACGATTATGCGCAGCAGCTCTGCCAGGAGCGGTATGGCAAGGGGTTGTTTGCCATGCGTGTGAGTCGGTTGGAACCCATCAGGGTGTCGCAGCCGTCGCTGGTGGAGGGGGTGGCAGCGGTGGCCTGCACGGCCGAGTATGCCGTACACCTAGAGGGCTCGTTAGGTTTGGGCCTGCGCACCCGCACTGACCGCTTAACCGTTAGTGGCGAGTTGGGCTACACGCCAGAGGGGAGGCTGACGTTTCATCGAAAATAGTGGCCACACACAATAAAAGCTGGGCAGCGACGTTAATTAGGCAATATTGTCCATACGATTAGTAGAAGACTTAAAAAACGTGAACACAGAGATATGCTAATAACCATTCTATGTATCACCATACTTGCCCACCTGATTACGGGCAAGGATGTGAAGCCTTTGGTGGAAAAACTGAAGCTGAAAAACGTGAGATGGCCGTGGAGGGCCTCGCACTCGTTTAAGTATATCCGGCACTATGCCCGCAAGGTAGGGCGGGCGGCGGCACGGCCTATATTGCTGGCATATTATGTGCTGACGGATGCCGACACCACTACGACGGAGAAGGCCATGATTTACGGCTGCCTGCTGTATGTGGTGATGCCGGTGTCGCTGATACCGCGCGCGGTGTTCAAGATGCTGGGGCTGGTGGACGAGGCTGCCGCAGTGCTGTTTGTTGTAAAGAAGATATACAATAAGATAACACCCGAAATCGAGGCCAAGGCCGATGCCACGTTGGACGGTTGGTTTGCGAAACGCGGCGTAGCCGTGGAATGAAAGCTGCCAATGGCCGAAACGCAATATTATCAAATTGTCAAGCAATCAAAAAAAAGTAGTATCTTTGCAATGGGTAACAGACGACGTGTGCCCATTGTTTCTTTTTGTTTACCAATAGATTGACGGATGCAAACAAACACTGCAACAAAACGGATTGGCTGGATAGATGCCCTGCGGGGTTTTACGATGATACTGGTGGTGTTCTACCATGTGGAAATATTTAGCTTGGGTATTGAGCCTGACTTTGGTCTAAATGGGTTATTCAAGTTGTTCCGAATGCCATTGTTCTTTTTTATTAGCGGATTTATAGCATATAGGTCAAACGAGTTGTGGGATGCAGCGCATTATAGGACCAGACTGCTGAAAAAAGCTAGGATACAGCTGATACCTGTGGTGTTTTTTGGACTGCTATATACTGTCACTTGCTTTGCGGCCAAAAGGGGGATTACGCCCCTAGAGTCTATCAATATTTTCGTTAACGACCCCGGTCGGTTGGGCTATTGGTTCCCTATCGTATTGTTTGAAATGTTCTTTACCTACTATACTGTGTCTTTCTTGTTGAGAAATAGTAGGTTGAAGGTGCGTCAGATTGCATTGGTGTTGATTTCCGTGGTGTTGTATTGTTTTGCAATTCGTAGCATAACACAGTATGAGCACATTGCAGTGGCCCGGTGGTTCTGCTTATACAATTTTTGCCTTTACTTTCAGTTCTTTATTTTGGGTAATATAGTGTCTCATTATAAGGAAAAGGTGTTCAATCTGCTTGGAAACGCATATATTATGGCCATCATCCTGCTGTTGTTTGTGGGGTTCCTTATCATGTATTGGCATCAAGCAGATGTGCAGAATCTATACATCCACACCTATACCTCGAAACTGCTGGCCGAGGCAATCAGCTATCTGGGTATTCTGACCATATTGTCAGTCTTCAAGCACTATGCACAATTCTTCTCTAAGGAAACAAAGGTTGGCAGCTGTTTGCAATATATTGGCCAGAGGACTTTCGACATATACTTGCTTCATGCATTTCTGCTCCCTACACTTCCCATGTTGGGTGCATTCTTCATAGCCTACAACAATATTGCCTTAGAGGCATCTGCCGTTTTGGTACTTTCATTGCTTGTTATACTTTTCTGTCTGATTGTAAGCCATATTGTTCGAGTGAGTCCATTCCTTGCCCATTGGTTGTTCGGGGTGAAGTGGGATAGGAACACCAAGGAGTAGCCATTGGAGAACCGAACATTGTTGGAGCCGAAAAGGAGCAAATGTTTCAACAAATAAAAAACAAAATCATGCAACCGGGTGATAAAAATAGACGGATTGGCTGGATAGATGCCCTGTGGGGTTTTACGATGATACTGGTGGTGTTTTACCATGTGGAAATATTTAGCTTGGGAATAGGGTCGGACTATGGCGTGAATGCGATAGTCAAGCTGTTTCATCTGCCATTGTTCTTTTTTGTGAGCGGATTTGTGGCATATAGGCCGCAGGGGTCGTGGAGCCTGGCCGACTGTGGCGCCAGCCTGCTCAAAAAGGTGCGGGTGCTGCTCGTCCCCATGCTGTTTTTCGGGCTGCTGTATGCCACCACCTGCTTCGCAGGCAAAAGCGGGCACACCCCGGCGGAGTCGCTGGCGATTTTCTTCAACCACTCGGAAAAGATAGGGTATTGGTTCACCGAGGCTCTATTGGGTATGTTCATCATATACTATGCCTTGTTGTTCCTGTTGAGAAGGTTCAAGCCGACAGTCTTTCTCGGTGCATTGGCAGCCGTGTCGCTAACGCTCTACTGCCTGACTTTGCGGAGCGTAACACAGTATGAGCACATCGCGGTGGCTCGCTGGCTGTGTATGTACAACATTTTCCTTTACTTCCAGTTCTTTGTCTTCGGCAATATTGTCTCCCACTATCGGGAAAAGGTGTTCAAGGCACTGGACAATCCATACGTTATAGGGGCTATCTTGTTGCTGCTGCTTTTGGCGATTACCGTCTATATCAACCGAAAGGATGTGCAGGGCCTTTATATTCACACCTATGCCTCGAAACTGCTGGCCGAGGCCATTCGCTATCTCGGCATAGTCAGTGTAACGGCTGTTTTCAGGCACTACGAGCGTTTCTTCTCGTTGGAGACAACCATCGGCAGAGGCTTGCAGTGTATAGGCCGGAGGACGCTCGACGTGTACCTCATTCATTGGTTTTTCTTCCCAGCCATTCCTATGGTGGGTGCATTTTTTGTCGCTGGTGGCAATTTCACGTTGGAGGTCACGACCGTTGTGCTGCTTTCATTGCTTGTTATTCTCTTTAGTTTGATAATGAGCAACGTTATACGCATCAGCCCATTCTTGGCATACTGGCTGTTGGGGGAGAAGAAAGAGAAAACTCAGAGGTCGTTATGCTGAAGGAGGTGCTTGCATGCCCAATGAGTGGCGACGAGGTGAAACGGTTGGCACACGACGTGCCGGCAAGTTGGCTGTATGACTGTGTCTTCGATAGCGACAGCCGCGTGGCACGCAATGCGGCATGGGCGTTGACCCACAAGCCGGCCCACGAGCTCGTCACCCTGTCGCAGGAGCGGCTTGTCGACTTGGCGTTGGCCACCCCCGACACTTCGATGCGGCGGCTGTCGCTTGCCTTGGTTGAGAGGCAGGGAGTAGGGGAGGAGGATATGCGCACCGACCTGCTGGACTTTTGCCTACAGCATATGAGGGCACCAGACGAGCCCGCCGGCGTGCAGGCACTCTGCATGAAACTGGCCTACCAGATGTGCGGCTACTATCCCGAGCTGATGCGAGAGTTCGAAGAGACGCTGGGCCTGATGCAGCCAGACATGTATAAGCCGGGGATGAGGCATCTGATAAGGAAACTAAGGAGTTCGACTTTGAACACCAAAAACTAACTTGTCCAAAATGATTAAAATCCTTCGCGAAATAGCAGGCTATGTGCTGGGACTGCTCGTCTTTGTGGGGCTTATGCCCACGCTGATGTGGTTGGCAAGCGGCAGACCCAGCATCGTTGCTGTCGCTCCAGTGTGGCTGATTGTTGTCGGGCTTGCCATGATGTTGTCGGGCTTGGCGTTGAGCCTTTGGTCTATTATCCACATGCGTCATGTGGGCAAAGGCAATCCCTTTGATGCCTTCGGGCACGAGGTGGCTCCCCGCACGCGGCATCTGATGACTGACGGTCCCTACCGTTTCAGCCGCAATCCGATGCTGCTCGGAGTATTCGTGTTGCTGGTAGGGGTAGTGGCCATACTCCATTCCTGGCAGTCGGTACTTATCTTTGTGCTGTTTGTCGTCGTCATGCTGCGTCAGGTGGCAAGTGAAGAGCGAAGACTGGCAAAAGACTTTGGCAACGAGTATGCCGAATACTGCAAACATACCCGTAGAATCATCTAGTGTCATAAACAAAACAATAGTCCACTATGCACAAGTTCAAAAACATCATTGCCCTTATACTGTTCACCATCTTTGCCGAACAGCTTCTGGCGTGGGGTCCCACCGGCCACCGTGTCGTCACGCAGATAGCCTACAACAACCTCAACTGTCGTGCCCGTCACAGGGTAGACCGCATCTTGGGAGAGAAAGGCATTGTCTATTGGTCCACTTGGGCAGATAACATCAAGAGCGACACCATCTATCCCCATAGCCACGACTGGCACTATCAGGACTTCGACCCCGGCATGAACGACTCTGCTGTCGTGGCCACACTGACCGACTACCCCAAGGTGGGTGGCAACCTGTTTCGTGCTATGGACAGTCTGGTCGACGTGCTGCATCGTGACCGAAACAATGCCGATGCCCTCAAATTCATCGTCCACCTCATGGGCGACCGTTTCTGCCCCATGCATACCGCCCACCTCGACGACCTTGGGGGCAATCGCGTGCCGGTGGAATGGTTCCGCCAGCCTCGCAACCTGCACTGGGTATGGGACGAAGGCATCATCAGTGCGGTGGGTTACAGCTATACCGAATATGCCGAATACATAGAACACCGCTATTCCGACCAAAATCGGGCCATACGCCGAATGTCGTGGGAAGAACTGCTACTGCACAACTACCGCTTCACCGAGGACATCTACGCCTACCACCCGACGTGGAATGGCAATCCGTACGTCTACGTCTACCATTTCGCGCCCGGCATGGAATGGCAGCTCTATGCTGCCGGCATCCGTCTGGCAATGCTGCTAAACGAAATCTATGGATAGGCACACTTGACGTGTCAATGCGTCAGCCAACGATTGACACATTGACACGTTCACACGTCTACTCATTCACTCTATTCTTGTTCAGTTAGAAACAAGGCATTCGTCCAGCTGGCTGACGATATAATCCTTGTCTATGTGCTGTCCGATGAAGACTATCTTCTGCATACGGTCGCCGTATTCCTCGTCCCAATCGTGTGCCAGCCCTGCGTCGCGCTGAATCATTTCCAGCAATTCCTCTTCGGGCATGGTGGCATACCACTGTCCCGCCTCCGACACCTTCACCTGAACACCCGCCTGTTCGAACAGGTACGACATGTCGGGGTTGAATGAGAAATAGCAAATGCCTTTCGCACGAATTACATTCTTAGGCCAATTGAGGTTCACAAATCGGTCGAACTTGTCGAGGTCGAACGCCTGGCGGCGGTAGTAGACAAACGTGCCAATGCCATATTCTTCCACCTCGCCACCCTCGTGGTGGTGATGATGGTGATGGTGGTCGCCCTCCTCGTCGTGGTGATGATGGTGGTGTTCCTCGTCGTGGTGATGGTGCTCCTCGTCCTCCTCGTCGTGGTGGTGGTGCTCCTCGTGTCCGTGTTCGGGGAATTTGGCCTCCTCGTCCTCCTCCTCGGTGGTGAGCCGCTCCAGCTCGCGCACCCATGCCGCCGAGCCCGACGTGCGGTCGTAGTCGAAGAAGTGGGTGTCCACTATCTCGTCAAGGTCCACCTTGGCATAGTCGCAGTCGATAATCTTCACGCCCGGATTCAATTGCAGGACAATCTTGCGCAGCCTGTCCAGCTCTTCCGGTTTCACCTCTGAGGCCTTGTTCATCAACACTATGTTGCAGAATTCCACCTGTTGGATGATGAGGTTCTCGATGTCCTCCTCGCCGATGGTGGAGCCTAGCAGCTTGTCGCCGCACGCAAACTCGCTCTGCATACGCAGTGCGTCCACCACCGTCACCACGCAGTCGAGCCTCGGAATGCCATACATCGTATACTCTTCGCCCATCCTTGGAATAGAGCAGATGGTGCGGGCAATAGGCTCTGGCTCGCAGATGCCGCTAGCCTCGATAACGATATAGTCGAAACGCCTCGCCTGCATCAATTCGGTCAGCTGTTCCACCAGGTTCATCTTCAACGTGCAGCAGATGCAGCCGTTCTGTAGGGCCACCAGGCTGTCGTCCTTCTGGTCGACAATACCGCCCTTTTGTATCAGCGAGGCATCTATGTTCACCTCGCCGATGTCGTTCACGATAACCGCAAAACGAATACCCTTCTTATTGGTGAGGATATGGTTGACCAATGTGGTCTTGCCGCTGCCCAGATAGCCCGTCAACAGCAGCACGGGCGTGGATAGATTGTGTGTCCTGTTCATAGCAGAGAATTGAGATTTTGTTAAAAGTAACGCATCTCGCCACTCAATATTTTATGAAAATGCGAAATAATTTACAATTTTCGGAACAGACCTTTGCCATATCGCAAAAAATGTGTTATTTTGCAAACAATTTCAATCCTTTCACACCAAAGCGATAGCACAAAATATCAGCAATTTCACCCATCCCCAATTCCCCAATCCCAACCCTCAATCCCTATGCCCACCCTCCCCATATTGACCATCACAGGCTCCGACAGCACTGGAGGCGCGGGCATTCAGGCCGACATCCGCACCATCAACCGACTAGGAGCCGAGGCCATGTCGGTCGTCACCAGCCTCACTTTGCAAAACTCGTTGGGTATACAGGAGTTCTACGACATTCCGGCACCCGTCATCGAACGGCAGATCGATGCCGTCTGCGACGATGCACACCCCCAGGTGGTGAAAATAGGCATGGTGCGCAATCCCGCCTCGCTGGCCGCCATAGTGCGCTGCCTGCGCCGCCACCAGCCTCGCTGGACGCTCTTTTCGCCCGTGGTGTGCTCCACCCACGACGAGCAACTGATGGACGACACGCTCATCCGCCTCGTGCAGACCGAGCTGCTGCCACTGTGCTCGCTGCTGGTGGTGCGCAAGCACGACGCCATGCATTTCGCGGCCCCGCAGATGGTGGAGGCCGACGGCACGCATGGCCGCTGCAACGAGCTCTGCTCCTCCATCGCCGTCTTCCTCAACCAAGGGAGTGCGCTCGACGATGCCATCCGTCGCGCCAGCCTGCTGGTGCCGCCGCACGCCGACGATGCGGGCCTGCCCGACGGCACGGTTACCCTCTACCGCCACTTCCTGACAATGCAGGAACAGCAGTGCAGCCATAGCCACGACGTGAACTACTATGCCCGCCAACTCGGCGTCAGCCCCCGCTATCTGGCACAAGTCACCCACCGTATGGCGCACCAGACTCCCAAGGGAATCATCGAGCAAGCCCTGCTCTTCCGAATACAACAGCTACTGACCGGAACCACACTCCCCCTACAATCCATCGCAACGCAACTCGGCTTCTCCTCACAAGCCCACCTCACAAACTTCTTCAAACGATTGACGGGCAGTACCCCAACCCGATATAGAAACAAATAACAATAGTAACCGAAGCGGAACCCCTCCGCCCAAGCAACAAACAACACACAATGAACGTAGAAGAATACATCGTGGCACGCGTCAACGCGCTGATGCACACCGAGGATGCCACCATCGTCAAACGTCTCGAAGGCGGCATGAGCAACTATACATATGTGGTCGAAACCCGTGGCAAACGCTATACCTACCGCGTGCCCGGGAAATATGCAGAGAAATTTGTCGACCGTGTCGAAGAGTGGGACAACATACAGGAGGTCAACCGACTCGACCTCAACAACGCCACGTCCTATGTGGAAATCATTTCAGGTGAAAAATTGGCGGAATATGTCGACGGCACCATCCTCTCCGACACCGACGTGGTGAGCTACAACGAGAAGTCTGTCGCCGCCCTTAAAAAACTCCACAACAGCGACCTCAAGTTCAAGGACTACAACGCCTTCAAGCGTCTCGACGACTATGAGCGCTACTGCCGTGAAATGGGCTTCACCCACCCTAAGGAATATGTAGCCTTGCGCCAGAAACTAGACACCATGCGCCAAGCCCATGCCGACGTGAAGATGGTGCCCTGCCACTGCGACTACCAGCCCACCAATCTCGTCCTCAGTGGCGACAAGCTGTATGTCCTCGACTGGGAGTTTGCCGGCATGAACGACCCCTTCTACGACATCGCCTGCTATGGCAACGCAGGCTTCGACAAGGCCCTCTCGCTCCTCGAAGCCTATGTGGGCCACACCCCCACCCGCGAAGAGCTGCAACGGCTTTATTTCCACCGCTCGTTCCAATGCCTGCAGTGGTACAACGTGGCCATCTTTAAAGACCGCGTTGGCCTCAGTCGCGACCTTAACATGGACTTCAACGAGGTTGCCGCATTCTTCTTCAACATGGCGAAAGACCTCGCCGACAAGTACGACACCCTGTAATCTCCACCCCACAGCCCCAACTTGCCACACCCCATCGCTGTTCTCCTTCCTTCCGACTATATTGTATTGATTATAAATAAATTTCCGCTCGTTTTCCGTTGCTTATGACGGGAAACGAGCGGAGAAAGGGCGGAGAACGAGCGGACAATATCGGGAGCCTGTCCGAGCCGGGCCGCAGGGTTCCGCACGGTTATTGTGTGCTCAATGATTCGTTGCTATTGCATGAATTGCGACAATTGGCGGCATGGGGGTCAAGTCAATTCCTTCTGTCGCGGCCAAAAAGCTGGCCAATCCATTGCCGATTCATGCGGGAGATGTTCTGTCGCTTAATCTGCTTGGGGCATTCTGCTTCGCAGGCGTAGGTGTTGGTGCAGCTGCCAAAGCCCAGCTCGTCCATCTTGATGACCATGTTGCGTACGCGGTCCAGTGCCTCTACTTTGCCTTGTGGCAGCAGGTTGAGGTGGCTCACCTTGGCGCCGACAAAGAGCATGGCGCTGGCGTTTTTGCACGCGGCCACGCAGGCACCGCACCCGATGCAGGCGGCGGCATCCATCGACTGGTCGGCGATGTGCTTGGGGATGGGGATGGTGTTGGCATCGGGCACGCCGCCGGTGGTGGTGCTGATATAGCCTCCTGCCTGGATGATTTTGTCGAAGGCCGTGCGGTCGACCACCAGGTCGCGAATGACGGGGAAGGGTTTGGCTCTCCAGGGCTCAATCCATATCTCGTCGCCGTCGTTGAAACGACGCATGTGCAATTGACAGGTGGTGACCCCATCGTCGTTGCCGTGTGGGCGGCCGTTGATGTACAGTCCGCACATGCCGCAGATGCCTTCGCGGCAGTCGTTGTCGAAACAGACGGGGTGGGCGATACGGTCGTTGACGAGTTGCTCATTGAGTATGTCGAGCATTTCAAGGAATGAGCACTCGGCAGAGATATTGTCGACATGGTAGGTCTCGAAGTGTCCCTTGGCACGGGCGTTCTCTTGACGCCAGATATGCAGTGTGAATTTCATGTTGCTTGATGTGTTATTGTGTGAATGTGTCAATGTTTGGGTGCTGACGTGGTGGTGTACACCTGCTTATCAGTCATTAACACATAGACGCGTTATTTATAGTTACGCTTTGCAATCTTGATGTGTTCGTAGTTGAGTTCTTCCTTGGTCATGGTTTCGGGGTTGTCGTGACCGTGATATTCCCACGCTGCCACATACATGAAGTTGTCGTCGTCGCGCTGTGTCTCGCCATCTTCGGTCTGGTGCTCGGTGCGGAAGTGTCCGCCGCATGACTCTTCGCGATGGAGGGCATCGGTGATGATGAGGCGTGCCAGTTCGAAATAGTCGGCCAGACGGTAGCCTTTTTCCAGTTCGGGGTTGAACTCT
This sequence comes from uncultured Bacteroidaceae bacterium, assembly GCA_964616965.1. Taxonomy (GTDB): domain Bacteria; phylum Bacteroidota; class Bacteroidia; order Bacteroidales; family P3; genus Colimorpha. The sequence continues at coordinate 11,929 of CAZTVH010000013.1, forward strand.
TCGGATGAGCCGGGGATGTACACTTGGTTCCAGAATTGTTGCTCCAGTTCCTTGACCAGCCGCATGGCTGTGTTGAGGCTCTCGGTGTTGCGGGCCATGCCCACATACTCCCACATGATTCGGCCCAGGGCTTTGTGGAAGTGGTCGACGGAGTGGGGCTCAGTGGTGTGTAGACCCACGTTGAAGAGGGTGTCGATACGTTGCTGGACGAGTTGCTCGGCTTGTTCGAATTCGGGGGTGTCGGGCGAAATCTTGCCCACATAGATTTGGTCGGCGAGGTAGTTCTGCATGGTGTAGGGGAGCACAAAGTAGCCATCGGCCAGCCCCTGCATCAGTGCCGAGGCCCCCAGTCGGTTGGCTCCGTGGTCGGAGAAGTTGGCCTCGCCTGCGGCAAAGAGTCCGGGAATGGTGGTCTGCAACTCGTAGTCGACCCATAGTCCGCCCATGGTGTAGTGTACGGCGGGGTATATCATCATGGGTTCCTCGTAGGGGTCTGTGTCCACTATCTTTTGGTACATCTGGAAGAGGTTGCCGTATTTCTGCTCCACCACGTCGCGGCCGAGACGCGCAATGGCATCGGCAAAGTCAAGGTAGACGGCCAGGCCCGTCGGACCCACGCCGTAGCCGGCATCGCAGCGCTCTTTGGCGGCACGCGAAGCCACATCACGCGGAACCAGCTTGCCAAAGGCGGGATAGCGGCGTTCGAGGTAGTAGTCGCGGTCTTCTTCCGCAATGTCGGTCGGCTTCAGTTTGTGGGCACGAATGGCTTCGGCATCCTCTTTTTTCTTGGGAACCCAAATGCGCCCGTCGTTGCGGAGGCTCTCGCTCATGAGCGTCAGCTTGGACTGGTAGTCGCCGTGTACGGGGATGCAGGTGGGGTGTATCTGCACATAGCAGGGGTTGGCAAAGGCGGCCCCCTTCTTATGGCAGATCCAGGCTGCGCTGCCGTTGCTGTTCATGGCGTTGGTGGAGAGGTAGTAGACGTTGCCATAGCCACCCGTGGCGACCACCACGGCGTGGGCGGCATAGCGTTCGAGGGCACCGGTGACCAGATTGCGGGCGATGATGCCGCGGGCTCTGCCGTCAATTATTACCAGCTCCATCATTTCGTGCCGCTCGTGAAGGTGTACGGTGCCACGGGCTATCTCGCGGCTCAATGCCCCGTAGGCACCTAGCAACAGTTGTTGACCTGTCTGCCCCTTGGCGTAGAAGGTGCGGCTCACCTGTGCCCCGCCGAACGACCGGTTGTCGAGCAGTCCGCCGTAGTCGCGGGCAAAGGGGACACCTTGCGCCACGCATTGGTCGATAATGTTGCCGCTCACCTCGGCCAGGCGGTACACGTTGGCCTCGCGGGCACGGTAGTCGCCGCCCTTGATGGTGTCGCGGAACAGGCGTTCAATGCTGTCGCCGTCGTTCTGATAGTTTTTGGAGGCGTTAATTCCGCCCTGTGCAGCGATGGAGTGCGCCCTACGGGGAGAGTCCTGTATGCAGAATATGTCCACATTGAAGCCGAGCGCGCCAAGGGATGCTGCGGCAGATGCTCCAGCAAGTCCTGTGCCGACAACGATAATGTTTAGCTTGCGTTTGTTGGCTGGGTTCACCAGCTTCTGGCTGGCCTTATAGTTGGTCCATTTTTCACTAAGCGGACCTTCGGGTATCTTGGAATCTAATATCATGTTATGTGAATTGTGATTAGTGAATAGTGATAGGGAATGGTGAATGGTGAATTTGGGCTGTTGCGGAGTGTCGTCTGTTCACAATTCACAATTCGCTATTCGCTAATTGTTTATAGTCCTAAAAAAACCAATATCACCACGGCGGCAAACATCAGGCATACCACCCAGGCATATATTTGGCCGAGGATTTCGATGATGTTACTGTATTTGTAGTTGTTGAGTCCCAGAGTCTGGAATGCGGAGGGGAATGCATGGCGCATGTGCATCCACATGATGACGAAGAAAACGAGGTAGCAGAACACAATCCACGGGCTCTTGAATTTCTCACGGGCCATGTAGTAGAAGTCGGGTTCTACGTCCAGCCCCTCGATGGCGGTTTCAAGCACGTCCTTGTCGTCCTTGTTGAGGTGCCGTATCCACTTTCGGTCAGCCGAATACATCTCCTCTTCTGCGGCTCGGGCGAGGAGGCTGGCTGCCGGCACTGCGGCGCGCAGCTTGTCTAATTCGGCCTTTATTTCGTCCATCTGCTCGGCAGAAAGTTGCCCTTGGTACATCTCCAACTGCTCTTCGTTGGTCTTGATAAATTCTTCGGGACTGAGGCCGTATTGCATGGCAGCTTGCTGCAAGGCATCAACCTCTTCGTTGTGCACGTCTTCCACTTTCACCATATACTGCCCTTCAACCCAGCCCAACTTCACGAAGTAGAAGTCGGTGAAGTGGAGTATGAGGCAGGCGAAAATCAGTATGCCCGTCCACATCATAAGTTTCGACGTGGTGTGGGTGGTGCTTTTGCTACGCTTGTGGTAGCGCACCGGGCGTGCCATGCGGTTGGTGACCCAGAGCCACATGGTGAAGGCGATGTGCAGCAGGATGGTGGCCAGCAGCACAATTTCGAACACTTTGACCACATAGTTGGTGCCCATAAAATGGCAGAAGGCACTGTACCAGGCACCGTCGTCGTGACGCAGGATGCATAGGTTGGCGCAGGCATGAAACAGCAGGAAGATGAGCAGAAATCCGCCCAAGAGGGCGACGCATATCTTCTTTGTGATGGAATGGATTTTGGGTAAGTTCATATTTGTTAGTATTATATACGCATGGCCGTGGGTGGCTATGATTTTGCAAAGATACTCTTTTTTGTGTAATTGTATTGTTTTTTTTCGATTGAAGGTTGGAGGGGTTGAAGGATTGGGTGGCAGCTAACACTTAGTTGTTAGCGCCCTAGGCGGTCAGCCTCCGAAATCGTCGTATAGGATGTTTTCGGGTGGAACACCTAGGTTGTCGAGCATGTTGACTACCGCCGCGCTCATGGGGCCGGGGCCGCACATGTAGTAGTCGATGTCTTCAGGGGCGGGGTGGTTGCGGAGGTAGGTGTCGAGCATCACTTGATGGACGAATCCGGCTGTGTAGGGTACGCCTGCTTGGTCGGCAGCAGGGTCCGGGCGGTCGAGGGCCAGATGGAAGTGGAAGTTGGGGAAGTCTTTCTCCAATTGGCGGAAGTCGTCGAGATAGAACACTTCGTTTAAGGCGCGGGCGCCATAGAAGAAGTGCATGGCACGGTCGGTGGTGTGGAGTGTGCGGGTCATGTGCATAATCTGAGCACGGAGCGGGGCCATGCCGGCACCACCGCCCACCCAAATCATTTCCACTTTCGATTGTCCGTTTTCAAGTTCTTCGGGGTGTTGCTTGATATGGAATTCGCCGTAGGGGCCCGACATGGTGACTTTGTCGCCCGGCTTGAGCGAGAAGATGTAGCTGGATGCTATGCCGGGGTTGACATTCATAAAGCCAGAGCGGTCGGGCTTGAGGGGCGGTGTGGCGATGCGCACGGTGAGCATAAACACGTCGCCCTCGGCAGGATAATTGGCCATAGAGTAGGCACGGGTGGTGGGTTCGCTGTTGCTGCAACGGAGGTCAAACAGGTGGTTTTTCTCCCATGCGGGCAGATAGGTGTCGGTGATAAGGCTGCGGTCGAAGTCGGCGTAGCGGAGGTCAAACTTGGGTATCTCTATCTGGGCGTATGAGCCTGGTTCGAAGTCCATGTGCTCGCCTGGAGGCAGCTGCACCTTGAACTCTTTGATGAAGGTGGCGACGTTGCGGTTGGATACCACGGTACACTCGTATTTCTTAATGCTGAGTATAGACGGTGGCAAGGCTATCTTCATGTCCTCTTTGACCTTGACCTGACAGCCCAGACGCCAACCCTCCTGCTGCTGTTTGCGGGTGAAGAAGCCCACCTCGGTGGGGAGGATGGAGCCTCCGCCCGAAATCGCACGGCACTTGCACTGGCCGCACGACCCTTTGCCCCCACAGGCAGAGGGTAGGTATATCTGTTGCTGGGCAAGGGTGGAAATGAGCGAGTTGCCCGTGGGTACGGTGAGTTGTTTGTCGTCGTTGATGGTAATGGTGACATTGCCCGTGGGCAGCAGTTTGTTGCGTAGCACAAGTAGCAGCGTCACCAACAGGATGACGACTGCCAGCATGACGACGATGGCGGTGATAAGAGTAGTTGTTGTCATAGTTTCACTCCCATAAATGACATAAATGCCAGACCCATAAGGCCGGTGATAATAAAGGTGATGCCCACACCCCGTAGCGCAGGGGGAATGGCACTGTAGCGCAATTTCTCGCGTATGGCGGCAATGGCCACGATGGCAAGAAACCAGCCTACGCCGCTGCCCAAGGCAAAGCAGGTGGCCTCGCCGATGTTGGCGTAGCCCCGCTCCTGCATGAAGAGCGAGCCGCTCAACACGGCGCAGTTCACCGCTATCAGCGGCAAGAAGATGCCCAGCGAGTTGTATAGCGCAGGGCTGAAACGTTCAATCACCATCTCAACAATCTGCACGATGGCGGCAATGACCGCGATAAACATGATGAGGCTGAGGAACGAGAGGTCCACTTCAGCCAGCCGCGGACTGAGCCACGCCAAGGCACCCGGCGAGAGCAGGTATTTGTTGATAAGATAGTTTACTGGCACGGTGATGAGCAACACGAATGTTACCGCTATGCCCATCCCCGCAGAGGTCTTCACTGTTTTCGATACCGCCAAATAGGAACACATGCCTAGAAAGAAGGCGAATATCATATTGTCAACAAAGACCGATTTGATGAATATGTTGATGTAATCCATAGCCTATTGTTCTTGTAAGTCTTTGTTTCTGGTTCGATGTATCCAGATGATGATGCCCACCAATATCAACGCCATCGGAGGCATAATCATCAGGCCGTTGTTCTCGTAGCCTATACGGTACAGTCCTATACGTTCCATCACGGGATAGCCCCATAGTGTGCCACTGCCCAACAGCTCGCGCACAAAGCCGAGCGTCACCAGCACCACACTGTAGCCTAGCCCATTGCCTATGCCGTCCAAGAGCGATGGCAACGGGGGGTTGCTCATGGCAAAGGCTTCAAGCCTTCCCATCACGATGCAGTTGGTGATAATCAAGCCCACGAATACCGAAAGCTGTTTGCTGACATCGTACATATAGGCCTTCAGCACTTGGTCTACCAGCACCACCAACATCGACACCACCACCAGCTGCACGATGATGCGGATGCGGGGCGGTATGGTTTTTCGCAACAGCGAGATAATCAAGTTTGCCAACGCCACCACCACCGTCACTGACAGGGCCATCACCACGGCGGGTTTCAGTTGCGCCGTCACCGCCAGACAAGAGCAGACACCCAGCACCTGCAC
>CAZTVH010000014.1:0-16888 GCA_964616965.1 uncultured Bacteroidaceae bacterium
CCTATTGGTTCCGTCAGGACAGCACCTTCCTCTACTTCTTCGGCCTCAAGCGCGAAGACCTCGTAGGTGTCCTCGACTGCGACAGCGGCAAAGACTACATCTTCGCCAACGACTACGACATCAACGATGTCGTCTGGACCGGCCCCCTGCCCTCGGTCAAGGAACTCGCCGCCTCCGTAGGTGTCGAAAACAGCGGCACCCTTGCCGACCTCGACAAGTTCGTCAAAGACTCCAAGCTCTCCGTCCTCAATTCCCAATTCCACTACCTCCCCCCCTACCGCTCCGACAACCAGTGGCAGCTCAGCGCCCTGCTGGGGCTGCGCTACGATGCCGTGCCTCGCTACGCCTCCCTGCCGCTCATCCTCGCCTGCGTCAAACAGCGCAACATCAAGAGCGATGAAGAGATAGTCGAAATCGAGAAAGCCATTGCCACCGCCTACAACATGCACGTCGGGGCCATGCGCATGGCCATGCCCGGCCGCTACGAATACGAGCTGGCAGGCTTCATGCAGGGCGAGGCTTGGAAGAGCAACGGCCCCATCAGCTTCCCCATCATCCTGACCACCCACGGCGAAACACTCCACAACCACAACCACCACCTCCGCCTTGAGGTTGGGCGCATGCTAGTCATGGACGCCGGCAGCGAAACCGACATGGGCTACTGCTCCGACATCACCCGCACCGTCCCCGTCGGCGGCAAGTTCGACGACCGCCAGCGCACCATCTACCAGATAGTCCTCAATGCCAACCTCGAGGCCATCCGCGTCACCCGGCCCGGCATCACCTACCAAGAGGTACACACCGCCGCCAGCCGCGTCTTGGCACAGGGCTACAAAGACCTCGGCATCCTGCGCGGCAACCTCGACGACATCGTTGCCAACGGTGCCCACAGCCTCCTCATGCCCCACGGCCTCGGCCACATGATGGGCCTCGATGTCCACGACATGGAGAACTACGGCCAAATCTACGTCGGCTACGACGACGAGACTCGCCCCTCCACCCAATTCGGCCTCGGCAGCCTCCGCTGTGGCCGCCGGCTGCAGCCCGGCTTTGTCCTCACCGACGAACCCGGCTGCTACTTCATCCCTGCACTTATCGACCAGTGGCGCCAGCAAGGCACCAATAAAGACTTCATCAACTTCGACGAACTGGAGAAGTGGAAAGACTTTGGCGGCATCCGCATCGAGGACGACATCCTCGTCACCGCCGATGGTTGCCGTGTCCTCGGCAAGCCCATCCCCAAGACCGTCGCCGAAATCGAGGCCACCATGACAGCCGAATAAGCAGGCCTATGAGAACGAGTCTGCCTCATGAAAAAGGGATGCCAGCGACGCTAGCATCCCTTTTTCATGTGCAGACCGCCAACTGCTAGTTGAAAGGAGCGTCGGTCGGATCCTCTCCTCATACGTCGCCCAGTGGGGGCAGATAAGGTGAGTCATCTCCGGACAGAAAAGGAGTTCCCGAACCAGAGGTTCCAAAACCTTTTTCCACACGAGCTTCGAGCATTTCTACGCAGGGAGCGCTGTACTCTTTTCTGTTTTTGTTCATAGTTTACGTCTTTTTTAATTAATAATGGTAAGCTATTGATTGTAATCTATTTCTCCAATTGCAACGCAGCCCACATTCATTCTGCTGTTTTGCTGAATACAGTTTAGACCAAATACCAGAGAGAAACACAGATCTCACACACGTCTTTCCAAACAAAAATAGAGGGGCAAAATACAAAAATCGTCTCTTCTTCAACACTAGCACAACAAAAGAACGCCTGTTGCAGCAAACTAATATTCAATAAGTCCTATCGAAACAGCCGCCTCATTTCCTTTTTTTTCAGCGTTGCAAAGGTACACTTTTTTTCTGACATAACAAGAAAAGTCAAAACAGCCACACATCAAACACGACCATCGTGCATCCGTGGCACACACAGCCCGTAACGTGGACGCACCCGTCCATAGTTGGCAGTCCTGTCTTGCGACAAACCTACGCCATACTACTAACAATCAGCCTTTTCAAAACCGTAAGACCCAATCCCAACACTTTACCCTTTTCGGCTTTAGATGCGTTTGCCCCGAATTTACAAAAAGCCCGTCAGGCCATCTATGCCCTACCCTGGCACACATTTTTGCAAATCCCCACCTTTTCATAACGCTTCCTCCCTCGCCCTCCCAAAATTCGACCCCAAAGGGGTCGTTTTCCGCACCCAGAAGCGGAGACAAAGCAGGCAACAAGTGGGGACGGAGCGGACAAAGGCGGGCACCACGCCGAGATGGGGGCGGATGCGTCTCATAAAAAATCCTAAAAAAACTGGGGCGGATGTAATATTTTGCATGTTTGTGCGTCTATATAGCGGAGAAAATAATTACAAGTCTAGCAAACATTTATTTCAAACAACTATAAAACATGAAGAAAATTCTATTTAGCGTGGCTGCTATTGCCCTGCTGGCAAGTGTCAGCTCGTGCAAGAAGGAGATGGAAGGCAAGTATGCCCCCAAGGAGAAAATCCAATCGGTCTACACAGAACAGACCTCTTATTACAACGACGAGGTGGAGCGCCAGGAAGCGAAATTCCTGTCCGAATCGTGGACGTGGGAGAAAGGCCTCCTAAGCCGCATCACCTATTACGACCAGTACACCTACGAGGTGGGAGAGAATGGAGAGACGGAGACCGAACGAGACCTGCTGTATACCCAATTGTTCACCTACGACGACGACGGCCGCCTGACCAAGAGCGAGATTATGGGCTTGGCAAACATGACCGCGACGTGCGAGTACGACGGCAACTACCTGAAGACTATGACAGTGAAGGATGAGGGGGAATTTGTGGCATCCTACGCCTTCAACCACGATGGCAAACGCATCACCTCGTTCGACCTGACGTTGGGTGAGGAGTTTATGGACATGGACTTGAAGGCGATGAAGCAACTGGAGCGCGTGAACCCGCTGCGTTTTGTGCTGAGTGCCGAGCCTGCCGAGAAGGTGATGGCAGCCTCCAAACTCTACGCCAAACGTGCCGCCAAGGCGGGCAGCAAGGCGAATACCGTGCTGCATTTCGACATGGAGTGGAGTGGCGACAACGTGAGCCAGATTGCCGCCAGCTATATGGGCGCCACGATGCAGTATAGCCTCACCTACGACGGGAAAAACAACCCGTTCTACAACCTGTTTGAGATAGTCAACACGGTAGAAAATGGCTTTATGCCCTTTTTGCCGCTAAGTAAGAACAACGTCACCGACATTGCCATAGTGCAGAGTGCGGATGGCGAGGATTATACCGAGACAATACATTACGACTACACCTACAATGGCAAGAACTACCCCACTAGCAGAAAAGAGGAAGAGTCGTACGGAGGCTATCGGGACGTGACCACATACTACTACGAGTATAAGTGAAAATCCCCCTCCATGTATCTCGCGTGCCAACATGAATAATGAAACGCGTGATACGCGAGATACATGGAGTCATTATTTATCATTCAGTTCGGCTGCTATCGAACAATCAGTTTCTTCACTATTGGGGCGTGGCTTTCGGAGGTGACGCAAACGATGTAGGTGCCTTCGGCCAGGCCTTTGATGTCTAGGTGCTTCTCGCAGTCGGCAGAGCAATCGACGGGTTCGCTCATCACCATACGTCCAATCATGTCAAGCACTACTATGCGCACCGTGCCGCTGAGGCCTGCCACGGTGACGGTGACTATTGTGGGGTTGCTTCCGTAGGGTTGTGAATTTGGCGGGTTGCTCCCATTCGGTCGCGACCGCCAAATGGGGTTGGGGTAGATGGTGCAGACGGGTTCAGCAATGGGGTTGATGCCGACAGAGGTGGTGGTGGTGAAATGGGTGCTGGCGAACGCACTGTAGGCGTCGTCGCCACAGACGGTACGCACCTTGGCCACATAGGCGGTGCCAGGGGCGAGGCCTGTGAGGGCATACTGATGCTCGGTGGTGCTGGCCTGGCTGAGGGTGATGTCGGTGGCGGTGGTGAGGACGACCTCCCAGGTGCTGCCCGTTTCTCCGGGGAGCCATGCGAGGAGGGCGGAACTGTCGGTGATGTTGACGGCTGTAAGGTTGTTGACCGAGTCGCAGCCTTCAGAATCCAGTGGTTCGGTAGTGGCGGTGACGGAGGTCCAGTCCTCGCTATACCACTCTGTGCCGCAGATGGCACGCACATGGAAGTCGTAGGGCATGTCGAACAGAAGATTGTCGATGGTGTAGGAAGTGCTGCTCGTAAGGATGGAAGTGCCGGAGCCTTGGTCGAAGCCATGTAAGCCGTATTCGATAGTCCACATGATGGTAGGCGGGACAGGATTCCAGCTGAGGGTTACGCTGTTGCCGCTGACCGAGGCTGAGAGGTTTGGGACATCGGGGCAAACGGCTGTAGTGAAACTGAGCGTGTCGCCCCAGTCGCCGATGATGTTGTTAAACAAGTCGCAGCGCGGACGGACCGACACCTGATAGGTGGTGTTGGCAGTAAAGCCCCCGATGGTGGCAGGATGGTGGTTGACGGTGTAGACACTGTCGATGCCGCCACTGAACCAGATGTGGATGTCCCATAACCGTTCGTGTCCGGTGGGAGTCCAGTCGATGGTGGCATTGGCATTGGTGATGTTGGTGACTATAGTATTGTATGGGGCGACGCAACGCACGTTGTCGGTAGTAAAGCTGCGGATGGTCCAATCGCTATATCCAAGATTGTCGGCATTGCAATTCTGACGCACACGGAAAAGATAGTCGGTTGTGGGCAGCAGGCCTGTGAAGGTATAGCTGTTGCCTGCGACGGCAATGTTGGTGGAAGGCCAGTTGGGTGCCGACCGTTCTTTGAGGTTCACCTCATAGCTGGTACCGTCGCCCACCCATGTCACTATGGCATTCTCATCGGTGTGCAGTACGTTAGTGATGTTGGGCAAGGGGCAACTGGCAGGACCGCAGGTCATGAATTTAAGGTCGCCGGCATAGTAGCCGACGGTACCACCGGTCACGGTGGTGGGATTGAAGGCTATGCCAATCTGTGCTATATGGCGGGTTCGGGCATTCGAAGTGGTGTGGGTGTTGAAGCTGGCAGCGTATCCATTCGAAGAGAGCCCATGTCGGCGGTTCACCACAAGGAGCACGTTGCTGTGTCCGTCCCAGACGAAAGGGGTGACAAACCTATGCGTCTGCCAGCCGGTGGTATTGTAGCGCAGGTCGCCATCCACAATTACGGGTCTGAACAGATGGTTCGAGTCGGGATGGATGAAACCGCCTGAGAGGTCGCTTTCAGGCACATTGGCCATGTATACGTCAATGTGGTTGTAATAATTGCCGTTGGTGGTAGTGGCAGTGCTGAATGCGAAGGCGTTGATGGGGTCGGTGAGGCCTGCCAGCTGCGCACTGTCTATCAGTGTCTGCACATAGCTGCAACCATAGATACTGGTGCCTAGTGGGGCAAAATTGGAGGTAGAGGCCGTAGAGTTGTCGTAGTTATAGTACTGGCTGACATAGTCGCACAGGGCGGTTTGGAGTGTGGCGCGGGTCCAGGAGCCTGTGTCGAGTCCGCCTGAGCAGATGCTGCGGACGCAGACATCGTAGCTGGTGAGCCGGGAGAGCCCTGTGATGGTGATGCTGTTGGTGTAGGTGGTTGCCATGCCTGTGAGGGGTACGAATCCGGGCATACCCCAGGCCACTTCGTAGAGGTCGGCACCGTTGGGGTCCCAGGCCACAGCCAGCTGCGTGTCGGAGGGTGTTTCGGTGCTGTCGAGTTGCACGTTCTCGACACGGCAGGTTCTACTGATGCAGTTCACATTAATGGCAAAGCCGTCGCTAACCCCGGAGCCGTCGGCGTAGAAGTAAATGGTGATGGGGCCGTGGGAGGAGACGAGAGGTCCAAATGACCTATTGTTGTTGTAACCTAAATAATACAACAGTGCGGTACCTTGTCTCCCCACTCCGTCGTAGATGGTCAGGCAGTCTGACACACCCAACATGGAGACAGTGCCGCTGACGCTCACCAGGCTGTTGGCATCATCGGGGTAGATGACAATAAGCGAGTTTTGGATGTTGCCGTAGGAGCCAGCGGCCCCGCCATCGTCGTAGATGATGCCGCCACACATACGGATGGTGTCGATTTGGTTGGCACGCATGGTCCAACTGCCAGGTGTGCCAACCAGGGCCTCCGACCAAAGCGAGGTGTCGCCATCGCCACAGATGCTGCGCACATAGAAGTAGTATTCCGTTCCTGCTGTAAGACCAGTGATGGTGAAGGGACGGGAGAGGGCCAGTGTGTCGGGGGTAGGTGGCGTAAAAGGGGATGTTTCGACAGCCACCTGCCATTGTGTGGCAGTGCCCCGCTCGTGCCAGTCGAGGGTGATGGTGCTGGCGGTATTGCCAGTGCTGCACAAACGGTTGGGGACGGAACAGGGAGCCACTTCGAGGACGAAGTCGTCGAGATAGGCCATCCACGGCGTGGTGGGTCGCAACGCCATGATGGCGGGATGGCAGCCCCGACCTTCGAACATGGTGAAAGGGCACTCAATTTCATGCCAATCACGGTCGCTGCTAAGGTTGACCGTGTCGACACTCTGGAAAGTAGTAATGTCGTTGGGGTCGCCCATGATGCCTATCTGAAAGGTGGGTGCGCCGTTGTGGGGTAATGCCCAAAATCGAAGCCGCACAGTGTTGATAGGATAGATGGCGGTGTCGACAGCGGGAAGCACCACGCACTGGTAGTCGCCATAGGTGACTAGGGTGGTATCGTTGAACCAATACAACAACTTCGACCCGCCTGGAGTGTGGTTGAGGAGCGACGTTACCACCACCTGTGGGATGCCGCCAAAGGCAATGCCGTTGTTCAAACGGTGCCAGCACGGCACAAAGTCAGAACCAGAGGTGTTGTCGCCGCTGGGGTAACTCTCCAGGTTGTCTAGCCAAGGCAGTTTGTCAAGCGGGTCGCAAGCGGTACGGAAGGTGTAGGCAAACGACCACTGGCCGGTGTCGGGCGGACAGATGGCCCGGACATAGACATCGTATCGCATGCTGATGGTGAGGCCTGTGAGGAGGACTCTATTGGTGGTGGCGGTGAGGAGAGTGCCTGTGCCGTGGGTAAAGCCCGTGGGGCCGTACTCGATTTCGAAGTTGCTGGACGTGGTGCCACTCCAATGGAGCGTGGCGGTGGTGGGTGTGAGGCTGTCGGCATATACTTCGCGAGGCCGTGGGCAGGAGGTGATGTAGGTGACTTCGATGTCGTCGATATAGGCATCGCTGCGGATGCCGAGAGGCGCGAAGAGGGCAATGCGTCCGCCGGTGCCGGTATAGCTGTCCAGTGCTACCTCAATGTATTCCCAGACGCACTCGACGGAGCAGTTGGCAGTGTCGAGCGGTTGGAAGGTGGATATGTCGGCAGGGTCGGTCATCACACCGACGATTGTGGTGTGGGCGTGGTAGGAGTTGGGCTTCCTCATCCAGAAAGAGAGGCGTAGCGAGTCGAGGGGTGATGCTATGAGGGGGAGTACTATGTGGCAGCCGGAATACATGCTAAGTGCATTGCTGCCGCTGTGGGCGACGCGGGTGGCAACGGCCTTGGTATAGACGTGACTTCGGTGCCAGCAATAGGGGATGGAGCCGTTGGGTGTCCAGGACTCGAAGTCGACGCTGAAGGGTATGCGCTGTGGGTCGCAGTCGGTATGGTCCCAGACAAAGGATGCCAACGGTGTGCTGCAGGCGGCTGCGACACGGAAGACATAGCGGGTGTCGGCATCGAGGCCTGTGACGGTGTATGTGGTGCTGTGCCAGTCGACGGTGTCGGTTGTCCATGCGGTGTCGTCCTCGGCACGATGGGCGATGTGCCACGCAGTCTCGTTGAGGCCAGGGATCCAGCTGAGGGTGGCGTCGTGGGCAGCGATGCTTTGCACGATGGGGTTGGGCGGCAGGCAGGTAAGGACGCTGTCGCACGCCATGATGAAACGGATGTCGCCCTGTTGGGTGCTGGTGCCAACGGCAAGGCCGGGATTGGCGGGGATGATGTCGGAGTCGCTACGCCAGTGTATCGACTGCCCATTGTCGGAGGCATAGAATGTGGCAGGCATGTTGATGGAACCCGTGTTGTCGTCGAGGGCCACCACCATATTGCCCATTCCGCTATAGTAAAATAGACTGTCGAGATGGATGGTGACCCACGAATTGGCAGCGCTGCCAAATGTGCCAGTATAGACCAGCTGCAATTGCGACAGGGGGATGTGGTCGAGATGGGATGCAAACGTGCTGCGGTCCACTTCGCCCATGTAGAGGCACACGTCGCGCGGGGGGCAGCTGTCGGCGGAGTGGTAGGCAATGGCGGCTATGGCACCGACACTGCCCACCTGTGTGGAGGGGTATAACGTCTGAGTGTAGGAGTATTCCGACAGTGTGTAGGTGGGGAAGGTGTTGGTGGTGATGCTGCCAGCAGATATTTCAGCGGTGTCGCCGCCCATGCAGGGGGTGGCAAACATTACCCAGTCCCAAGGTGAGCGGTCGCCATACTCACAGACGCTGCGCACCAGTAGGCTGTAATTGCGTAGGGGGCTAAGACCAGCTACCCAATAGGGATGGGACGACGTGGTGTCGACACGTACGGTGGTATTGCCCTCCATCAGTCTCACCTCGTAGTATGCGGGCTCGATGTCTAATGGGAATGTGCTCACGTTCCAGTCTGCCAATGCCGAGGTGCTGGTTATGTTGGCAACCCTGGGGGCCGATACATAGCTACAGGTGGGAGGCGTAATGCAGTCGACATGCAGCTCGAAGCCTTCGCAAGTCCAATCAGTATGCCAGACCAGTGTGATGCTGTTGGATGAGGATATAATGGTAGGGATGACCTCTTGTACCTCTGAACGGGAGGAATAAGATATGCTGGTCTGCCATAAGAGGGTCCCCGTAGTGTCGCCCCCATCGTATATGCGCAGGTAGCCCCAGTAGTTGCCATTGGTGGAGGTTGAGCCGTGTATTGCGAGGGTCGAGTCTGGGTCTAGGGCATGTATGGTGAGCCGGTAGTCTGCGTTTTCGCTGGAAGGGCGCATAGGGCCGCCATCATCGTAGACTGTCAATGAGCACGCCGTAATCTCAGCATTGCCACTTGTGCCCATAAAGACGGTTCCCGGAATCACGGTTATGGGACCCACCCACCAACTCTGCTCGTTGCCGCAGTCGGAGCGGACATAGATGTCGTAGGCACTGTCGCGAAGCAGGTTGGTGAAGGCGTATGCGGTGTCTTCTACCGAAACAATCGGGTATGCCATCGCGTAGGGGTCTGCGTCTACAGGAACATAACATAGCTGGTAGCTGCCGATAGAGGCAGTATCGTGCCATGCTACCCGCACGGTGTCGGTATAGCTGCTCACGAGGGTGAAGTCTGTGGGCTGTGGGCAGTCGCTACGCCGCAGGCAGCGCACGTTGATGGCAAATCCGTCTCTTCCCTCCCCGTAGTCGCTGTGCCACACCAACGTGATAGGCCCCGTCCTTGATATGGTGTTGGGGATGGTTTCGCCCGTATTGCTGTTGTAAGTAGGAGGACTCCACAACAGGTTGCCATCGGTGCCAATGCCCTCGTATATCAGCAGGTAGTCATAATAGAATTCGGTGTTGATGGTGCCCCAGAACGAGAGCACCGAGTCGGGACTGCCCGGATAGACATATAGCGTTGAGTGGTCATTGTTGCTGTAGGGGCCGTCAGCTCCACCAGGGTCGCAAATCAGCGAGCGGCAGGTGAAGAGTGTGGTGCTGCCCAGCGTGTCCATGTTGACATGATGGCTCGTCTGCAGGTGAAGGGGAGTGCTCCACTCGCTGGTGTCGCCCTCATGGCAGATGGAACGGACGTAGATGTCGTAGGCGGTGTCGGCATCGAGTAGGAGCGGCACTTCGTGGTCGTAGACGGTCACGCCTGTGGTGCAGGTGTCGGGGCTCTCGCCTCTTCCTATCAGGGCTATTTGCCATGTGGTGGCGGCATCGGTCTCGGTCCAACTGACAACGACATCGCCCGGACTGCTGCCCGGCACTGCTGTAAGCCCCTCAGGCGGATGGCAGGTGGGATTGAGTTCGAGTGTGAAGTCGTCGAGGTAGGTGTCTCTGGCAATGGAACGGATGGCCACGCGCCCATGTGCACCACTGTACGGTGCCAACGATACGACATACTCCTGCCAACGGGTAGTGAGGGTGTCTATATAGACGGTGTCTATAGGTTGGAAAGTGCTAGAGTCGAAACTATTGGTTATAACACCCACTTGAAATGCAGGGTTGTTCAGATAGATGTAACTGGGCTTCGCCCAAAACCTGAGTCGCAAAGAATTGATGGGGTAGCGGACAGAGTCTACGTTCGGTAATATCACGAAGTGGTAGCTGTCGGGATATACCCAACTGAGCACCTTGTTGCCGTCGGGCGTATGGTTGCAGCCGTAGCAGTAGGAGACGTACGGGCCGCTCCCCACTCCCAGATACGACCAGCAGGTGCCCACTCCACTTCTTACCGGGAAGTCCTCGAAGTTGTAGCTGTAGGGCAGCGTGTCTATCGTCATGCACTGAGTTCGCAGGGTAATGGCTCTCCATAAGCCAGTATCAGGCAGGCAGCTGGCTGCCACCATCACCGTGTATTGAGTATTAGCGGTGAGTCCGGTGAAGCTGACATGGGTGTCGTTCACCGTCTGGGTGATGATGGTGGTGCCGGCACTAGCCAGTTGCACCAGCCACGACGATGCACCCCCTATCTCCGTCCAGTGGACGGAGATAGAGCTGTCGGTGACATCCGAGGCAGTCAGCTCCACCACCTCGCGACAGTCGGGAGCCTCATATAGGGCAAAATCGTCAAGATATGCATCCCACGACGAATTGGTGGCAAGCGAACGCAGAGCCACATAGATGCCACTGCCCGTGTAGCCCGACAGGGGGATGGTGTATTCTTCCCACACAGCGGAGTCGTCCACATCTATCACGTCCACCTGTTGGAAGGTGGTAGAGTCATCGGGGTCGGTCATCACACCCACCTGTATCCGAGGCAGCGTATAGTAAAAATTAGGGTAGGCGACCCTTGCCCAAAAGCTAAGGTAGAGGTCTCTGAGCGCGTGCGCGGTGGTGTCGATGCCGGGCAGCACCACTAGAAGGTTGCGCCAGCCCTCCCACACCAAGCCACGCGAGCCTGTACGAGCCATCCCTCCCTCGTTCACAAATGGGTTGCCGACATACTCGCCACCGTGGTTCAAACGGCGCCAACAGTCTACAAAGGCATTGCTCGACATGCTGCCTATACCCGCCACACCGTCCGCCACCTCAAACCCCATCGTATAGGGTAGCACCGTGATATATGCGCACGCAGTGTGCACCGACATGGTGCGGAAAGCACTGGTGTCGCCATTCTGGCACAGGCTGGCGACACTGACCGCATAGTCGGTGTTTGCCTCCAGCCCAGTAATAGAAACAGGGTAGGCGGTCACATCGTTGTAATAGACCACCGAGTCGGCATCCCTTTCCAGCACCCTCACCAACCAACGGCTGGCATCGGAAGTGTCCACCCACGAGATGTCGAACCCATCGTCGCGCACATTTCTCGCAGCCACCGAGATGGGGCGAGGACAGGCGGTCGCTGGAGGGGTGAGGGTGTACCGCAGCCCGTGGGCAGGGAGGTCTGTCGTTGGACGAAAGGCAAAAAAGGAAGAAGAGTAGACAGGTGTGGCCCATGTGTCGGTGATATAGGCTCGGTCGCCATGAGGACCGTCGGTCATAAAAGTTGCCAAGAGGCACGCTGTGTCCCCTCCCAAATCGACAGAATCGTACACCAACTCGATGGTACTATTCTCATGGAATACTATCTGGTATGAATAGACACCGTAAGGCGAGTCGTATCTTCCCAACAGATGATATTCGATGGTGAAGGTACCAGCCCTGGCATCATATCTGTAATATGCACCTGCGCCCTCATGGCGGTTCAGGTGTCCATCCTCGCGCAGAATAGCGACGATATAGCAGTCTGTTTCGTTGATATGGATTGCCGTTGTGCCACTGGTAGAAGTGGAACCCAGTTGAAGAAATCCGTTGGCCGAGCATGCGATGGGAGTGCCAGCAGCAAACGACGACTCGCCAAACCCGATGGCAAACGGCAGTGTCACCATTGCATAGCCATCATCCACGTTACTGAACGACAATGCAGTGCCTGTCGTTACAATCGAATTGAATGTAGTTGTGTCAACCCTCAACGCATAGCTCGACAAACGCTGACCCGTAGCCATCACAGGGGCAAGCATCAGCACCGCCATGACGAAATATCTCAGCAAATATCTGTTCATAACTATCTCTTTATTGAAATGATAAAAACCGTAAACGCTAATTCTAGATTGCAAAAATACAAAAAAAAAGTGACATATCGCGTTTTCTCCACATATCAAGTGTTTTTTTATGGGATGTGAAATTGTGAACAACTATTCACATTGTCAATTCAATACTCACCTACTCGTTAACCATCGTAACAAAAACGTAACAAAGATGTAACTGAATTGTAACTAAGATGAGAATAAAACGTGGTATTTTTGCAGCCGTAAAGAAAGATTGACTGACAACTACAGAAAACTGAAAACATGACGTTTGGTGAGATTGTGGTGATAGTGCTGAACTTTGCGGGTGCACTGGCCGTGTTCCTGTTCGGCATGAAACTGATGAGTGAGGGCTTGCAAAAGTTTGCGGGCGCACAGATGCGTAGCATCATCGGCAAGGTGACAGGCAGCCCGGTGAGGGGAATCCTGACGGGTACGGCGGTGACAACGATGATACAATCGTCGAGTGCCACCACGGTGATGGTGGTGTCGTTTGTGAATGCGGGGCTGCTGACACTGGCGGGTGCCGTGGCGGTGATTATGGGTGCCAACATCGGAACCACTGTGACGGCATGGATTATCACGCTGTTCGGCTTGGGCGAGAGCACCAGTGCGTTCAGCCTGCCCATGTTGCTGGCGGCGGTGAGTCTGGTGTTTATGTTTGCTAAACGCAGCCGATTGAAATCAATAGGCGAATTTGTGATAGGCTTGGCGTTGCTGCTGATAGGCATGGAGTTTCTGCAACGGGCAATGCCCAATTTGGAGCAGTACCCCGCCTTTTTGGAGACACTGGCACGGCTGTCAGACTATGGTTTTTGGTCGATAATGCTCTTTGCGGTAATCGGTGCGTTGCTGACCTGCCTGGTGCAGGCATCGGCGGCGATGATGGCCATCACGTTGGTGATGTGCTACAACGGCTGGATAGGGCTGGATGCGGCAGTGGCGTTGGTGATGGGACAGAACATCGGCACCACTATCACTGCCAATCTGGCCGCCATGGTGGCCAACACCGATGGTAAGCGTGCTGCGCGGGCGCACCTGGTGTTTAATGTGTTGGGTGTGATCATGACTCTTATCGTGTTCCGACCTCTGTTGAATCTGATAGCCAATATGACTACGGGTATTGTGGGCAGCAACCCATACACTGCCGTGGGCGCAGAGGGCTACGACCCCAGTGCAATACCGATGGCACTGGCTTTGTTCCATACCTTCTTCAATGTGGCATGTACGCTGGTGCTGGCGTGGTTCATCCCCGGCATTGTAAAGATTGTGGAGTGGATGGTGAAGGAGAAGCCCGAAGACGAGGAGTACAAGTTCAGGCTCAAATATATCGGCGGACACTGGATGAGCACAGCCGAACTGAACATGGAGGCAGCAAAAAAGGAGATAGAGGAGTTTTCGAAGCGGGTGCTGCGCATGTATACCTTCCTGCCCGGACTGCGTACCGCCAAAGACGACACAGAGTTTGACCAACTGGTAGAGCGCGTGGAGAAGTACGAGGAGCTGACCGACCGCATGGAAATGGAGATAGCCAACTATCTGACCAAGATATCGGAAGGCGACCTATCGCACGAAGGCTCGTTGCGCATCAGCGCGATGCTGCGTGTGGTGGACAACCTTGAGAGCATCGGCGACAGCATCTATCAAATAGCCGTGACGCGCCGAAACAAGCGCGAGGACGCAGTGCATTTCGACCAGCACCTGAACGACAACCTGGAACACATGAAACAGCTGGTGCAACTCGCACTAGACGTGATGGACTCGAACCTGCGGGGCGACTACGAACATGTGGACATGGACAGCGCCAACGCCGCAGAGGCGGCCATCAACGAGTATCGCAACCGCCTGCGCAACGAACACCTCGAAGCATTGAAGGTGGGCAAGTATGGCTATGCCATCGGCACCGCCTACAGCTCGCTATATGCCCTGTATGAGAAGACGGGCGACTACATCATCAACGTCAGCGAGGCTATTGGAGTAAAGTTCAAGGAAATCGAAAATTGAAATAGGCTGTCCCTTTCGGCCTATTTCATTTCCAATTCATAGAAACAGAAGGTCTATTACCACGAATTGTATGTGAATTATTCATCAAACAATTCGTGGTAAATTAATGATAACTTGTGCTCTATGAATATTTTTTCATTTGCTACCATACAAATCAACTATTTTTGTGTAAATTTGCAATTCAATTAACATTAAAAATGGTGTCTTATGATTAAAAAAGCTATTACTCTATGTTTCGCTTTGCTATTATTGCAAAGCATTGGTTTTTCACAAACTAGCATGGCCGTACCGCACGGCAGTTTCGAGCAATGGACCGCGCATTCGGGCTACAATGTCTCGTTTTTGGGCATGGCACTGCCTGTGTACAGCGACTATTCAACACCCACGGGGTGGGACTACCTTGCATATCCGGTGAACGAGACGTTTTCGGCATTGGGCACCAATATTACTGTCAATACTACCATTCCTTTGGTTCGGGTGAGTCAGGAGACGGGGACAGTGCCAGACAGCAACACGGCTGTGAAACTGCAGACCTTTATGCTGAACGAGATAGTGACTGGGCTGGTATACACGCTAGCGGCTCCCAACCTAGACCCGATGCTGACGTCGACGGTGTTCCCCAGCATCTTGTTGACAGGCTCGCTGAACCCGGACAGCCTGATGCCTATCGTCACCACCTTGCTCGACAACACCGACAGCGTGGAAAGCATGTTGGTAGGGCTGGCGGGGACAGACGTGAACAACCTGATTACTGGCGGCATCGCGTTGGGCAGTTTCGAGCCTTCGCGACTAACTGGCAGCTATAAGTACCACTCTGGCGACAGTGCCGACAACGGCGGGGTGCTGATGCTTGGCACGCACTACAACACTACCACCCACCGTCGCGAGGTGGTGGGCGGCGGCCTGAACATTGCGCTGACAGACGCGACCAGCTACACCCCCTTCACGGTGGAATACCAGTCGCTGCACGAATTGGATGCCACTTTTGCCGAGCAGACTCCCGACTCGCTGATTATCCTGCTAGTCTCCTCTGCCAGCGAGAACAGGGAGCAGGGGTCGTACCTCTGCGTAGACAACCTGTGGCTGTGGCAAGACTCTTCGGGCGTGGTGCCTCCTACTCCCGACACCTGTGCCGGGGTAACAGGATTGGCGGCAGTGCCTGCCATTCACAACGCCTCGCTGAGTTGGACCGCCGTGACGGGTGCCATAGGCTATGAACTGGAGTACGGCACGGCAGGCTTTACACATGGTAGCGGCACAATGGTTTACCCGACAAGCAACACGGCAGTGCTGAATGGCTTGGCGGCCAATACGGCATACGATGTGTATGTCCGCGCCATTTGCAGCGGCACCACCTACGGCGACTGGGCATCGGTCACCTTTACCACACTGCCCGACACCTGTGCCGATGTTGTGGGGTTGACTGCAGTACCCGGCATCCACGAGGCAGTGCTGAACTGGAACACCACGGCCACTGTGGATGGCTACGAGCTGGAATATGGCACAGCAGGCTTTGCGCAAGGCAACGGCACGACTATACACCCCTCTGCGGGTACGGCAACACTGACCGGACTGGCTGCCAACACAGCCTACGATGTGTATGTCCGCACGGTCTGCAACACCACCACATACGGCGAGTGGTCTTCGGTCAACTTCACCACTCAGCCCGACACCTGTGCCAACGTGCGTTGGATCGAGGCGGTCAATGTGGCGGGCAACGACGGCCCCTTCCCCCAGATGGAATTACAATGGCTCGGCAGTTCGCAGCCCGACCACTGGGAGGTTGAGTACGGTCTGCAAGGCTTCGAGCCGGGCAACGGCACTTTGGCTGAAACCAATGAGACCAGTTTTGCCATTTATGAGTTGGAGCAGCAGGACGTGCTGCAACCCAACACATGGTACGACTTCTATGTGCGCTCCGTGTGCGAGGGTGGCGTGTATGGCGAGTGGAACTCTGTGCATTACCGCACTTTCTGCGCCTCGGTGGAAGACCTCACGTTGGTTGACGACAACGTCAGCGTCAATGCCGACAATCTCATAGAGGGCTACAGGGTGACATGGGGCGACAACAGCGGCACTGCGCAGTGGACGGTCAACTATGGCACCCCGAATGTTTATAATTGGCACTCGGCGACGGTTAACGAGCCGACCTTCCAGTTGGAGCCCCTTACTCCCAACACCCTATATCAGGTAGAGGTGTCTGCCCTCTGTGGGGATGATAACTACGGCGACGTGCGATATGTCGAATTCACCACTATCAATGTTGGCATTGCCGAGGCCGATGTCTCTGCGCTGACGGTCAGCCCCAATCCTGCCAACGGAGTTTGCGTGGTCGACCTCTCCAGTGGCGAGCCTGCCGAGTTGAAGCTCTACAGCCTCGACGGCCGTCTGCTGCTGACTATCGCCTATACGGGAACGCCCGTCGAACTTCAGTTGCCGTCGCAGGGTGTGTTTCTGCTGCACGCCACCACGTCAGCTGGCACGGTGACACGTAAAATTGTGAGTAAGTAAATAAGTAAAAATAAAAACTTAAATTTCTTATTGAAATGAAATCACGAAGTTCATTTCTTTTTGGTCTGGTGATGATG
>CAZTVH010000015.1:0-3753 GCA_964616965.1 uncultured Bacteroidaceae bacterium
CGGCACTGCGAGGACTCTGTCCTCTTGTACCGTGTTATGCAAGGTCGCGTCCCTGACGGGACGCTGGCTCTCAGACAGTCTTATCACGGCACTGCGAGGACTTCGTCCTCTTGTACCGTGTTATGCAAGGTCGCGTCCCTGTCGGGACGCTGGTCTGGTGGTTGTCTCCTCACGGCACTGCGAGTACTTCGTCCTAGTGTACCGTGCTATGCAAGGTCGCGTCCCTGTCGGGACGAATCGCCTTTTTCATTCGTTATTGACTCTATGGTTAGTAGATTTTATGGTTCCAGAGCTCTTGTAGGAAATGGGTAGCTGGCATGACTTCGACATTGTTGAAGGTGCGAGGTGCAACATCTAAGGAAACGATGATGAGGCGGGCATTGGGGTGTTCTTCGCCAAATGCCTTTAGGCCGCGAAGGTGGCGGGATTGTACTTCTTGGCAGGATTTGATTTCGATGGCTACATCGGCATCGCCGAGGACGGCATCGACTTCGTATCCTGTATGGGTGTGCCAGTAGGAGAGGGCATTCTCGTAGTCGTGATAGCCGAGGTAGGCGATGATTTCCTGAATAATCAGATGCTCAAAAGCATGGCCGAAATCATCGCTTCCCGGCTGCATGTTGCGGCGGTGTAGGAGGTAGTTGGGTATTGAAACATCGAAGTAGTAGAATTTGGGAGACTGATTGAGTCGACGTTTCACTACACGGGAAAAGGCTGGAATCATGTATCCAATGAGCGTTTCCTCTAAGATGGCAAAGTATTCTTTGACAGTCTTTGCGTCGATGCCGCAGTCTTGGGCGATGTTGTTGTAATTGACTATTTCGCCATCGGTGAGGGCTGCAACTTCCATAAAGCGGTTGAAGGATGCGAGTTTGCGCACTAATGCTTCGGCTGCAATTTCCTCTTTCAGATAAACGGAAATGTAGGCCTGCATACGTTTCTCTAACTGGCGGTCGCTGGTGCTCAGATAGTGGGTGGGCAGCATGCCGCTGTTGGCAGCCTTCACTACATCGAAATTGTCCACTTCCGCACTGACGAGTGGGTACAACACATTCCTAACGGCACGGCCACCAAGGGTGTTGACACCTCTGCGTTTCAATTTTCGAGCACTGGAGCCGCTAAGGATGAAGTGAATGTTTTGTCGTGTGATAAGCCAATGTACTTCATTCAGCAGATCGGGGATTAACTGTATCTCGTCAATGATGACGATGTCGCCACTTTGAGCGGTGGCCAGTTCCTGGCGCAGTAAGGAGGGATTTCTTCTTAGACGTTCGTAGGTATCGGTTTCAAGCAGGTCGTAGAATTTATTGTTCGGAAATAGTTTAAGCAGTAATGTTGTTTTTCCCGTTTGACGAGCACCAAAAAGGAATACACTTTCTTCTTCTGCATCTTTGATTTTAAGCACTCTATCTAACATATTGCCATGAATTAGATTTTTTGAATATGTGGAGTTGTACTCCGTATTTTCTTATAAAATCGGGAGTATAACTCCGTAAATTCACGATGCAAAAGTACGAATATTTTTGGAAATGGAAAGAAAAATTGCATGGAAATGCAATTTTTGATGCTAGGAGTAAAGAATTGAGTTGTAGTACTCGGCCACGCGGTCGAGGAGGGAGAAGAGTTCGTCGGGGGAAGTGGTGGTGACCATGGGGATGCGGAACTGCTTGAAGTCGCGGAGGCCTTTGAAGTAGCCGCCGTAGTGTTTGCGCATCTCGAAGATGGCGGTGTGTTCGCCTTTGAACTGAATGGCGGCGAGTAGGTGTCGGCGGCATACTTCGACACGTTCTTGGACGGTGACGGGGCGTTCTTCTTCGCCACGCAGTAGCCGTTGTGTCTGTTCGAATATCCAGGGGTTGCCGATGGCGGCGCGACCAATGAGAATGCCGTCGACACCGTAGCGTCGGCGAGCTTCGACGGCTTGCTGGGGGGTGGTGATGTCGCCGTTGCCGAAGATAGGGATGTGCATGCGGGGGTTGTTCTTGACCTCGCCGATGAGGGTCCAGTCGGCGGTGCCTTGGTACATCTGGGTCTTGGTGCGTCCGTGGATGCTGAGGGCGGCGATGCCGATGTCTTGAAGTCGTTCGGCAAGTTCTACAATAGGACGGTCGTTAGCGTCGTAGCCGAGGCGGGTCTTGACGGTGACGGGGAGGTGTGCACGACGGACAAGGGCTTCGGTGATGTGCAGCATCTTGGGAATGTCGCGGAGGATGCCACTGCCAGCACCTTTGCCTGCCACCTTGCGGACGGGGCAACCCCAGTTGATGTCGATGAAGTCGGGCTGTTGTTGCTCCACGATATCGAGGCATTGGATGAGTTCCTCCTCGTTGGCACCGAATATCTGGATGCCGATAGGGTGCTGCTCAGGGGTGAAGAGCATTTTGCGACGGCTCTTCTCGGCATCGCGGTTGAGGGCTTCGGAAGCGATGAACTCGGTGATAAGAAGGTCGGCACCAAACTCCTTGCAGAGCTGGCGGAAGGGGAGGTCGGTGATGTCGTCCATGGGTGAAAGTCCAAGGACACAATATTTTTCGAAATTCAGCGTTTCCATTTTCAGTTTGCAAAGATACGAAGAAATTGAAAATTGAAAGTTGAAAATTGAAAGCTTGCGTGGACAGGTGTTGAATAATGGAAATATCAAATATATGGAAAACAAGAAATTAGTTATTGATTATGTAGAGTATGGCTCGCTGGCGGAGTTGCCAGATGATGCGAGACGACTGATGGAGTGTGCCATGCAGTCGGCACACAAGGCGTATGCACCCTATTCGAAGTTTCACGTGGGTGCTGCGGTGCTTTTGGCCGACGGCACGATGGTGCAGGGCAGCAATCAGGAGAACATTGCCTATCCGTCGGGGTTGTGTGCGGAGCGGACGGCCCTGTTCAGTGCCTCTGCCCAGCATCCCGAACAGGCTGTAGTGGCGTTGGCGGTGGTGGGACATTTCGGGGGGGAATACACCGAAGCGTCGCCATGCGGAGCGTGCCGTCAGGTTATGACGGAATATGAGTTGAGATATGGTAACAAACTGACGGTTTATTGCTATTTGAAAGGTGGTCGAATTCGGAGAATTGAGGGTGTGGAGAGCCTACTTCCGTTCGGTTTTGATGCTGACTTGTGATATTTTTGCACAAGTACAAAATATTGATACACACAATTGTATTGTTTGTTTGCTAAAAAAACTTCAGCGAAAATATTCATACACGGAAATTTCTTTGTACTTTTGCACGCTTAAAATGGCAAAAAAACAATAAATAATATAATTAAAATACTCACAAATGGGAATCATAGGAAGTATTAGAAAACATTCGTGGATAGCCGTTGTCGTAGTGGGCGTGGCTATCGTTGCATTCATTATCGGTGACCTTACCAAGAACAACCGTGGCATCCCCGACATGGGCAAGATTGACGGCACTACCGTCACCTATCAGCGTTTCAACGAACTGATGGAGGAGATGGAAAACAATTATAAACGCCAGCAGGGTGTCAGCCAAGTGCCTGCCGATGTGGACTATCAAATCCGCGAGCAGGTGTGGCAGAACCTTGTGACGGAGACTCTGACCGACGAGCAGTTTGAGAAACTGGGTCTCACGGTGAGTCCCGCCGAGGTGAGCGACATGTATGTGGGTACATTTATCCACCCGTATCTCCGCCAGTCGTTTACCGACCCTAAGACGGGAGAGTATCAGGTGCAGGCTATTCAATATTATGTGGATAACTTCGATAACCTTGATACTGTTCAACGTATGGAATGG
>CAZTVH010000015.1:3763-15963 GCA_964616965.1 uncultured Bacteroidaceae bacterium
GTTGGAAAAGGCTGTAAAGAACGACCGCAAGCAGCAGAAGTATAGTGCATTGATTGCACGCGGTATGTATATGCCCAATGCCATCGCCAAGCAGATTGCCGAGATGGGCAACAAGTTGAGCAACGTGACAGCGGTGAACTGCTCGTTCCAGTCGGTTGACGACAGCGAGATTACCCTCACTGAAGAGGACTATCAGAAGTACTACAACAAGCACAAGGCCGAGTTCCGTCTGCGTGACGAGATGCGTGAAATAGAGTATATTGTCTATCCGATTGCACCCACACAGAAAGACATGGCCGACATTCAGGCCTCAGTGGAGCAGACTTGGGAAGAATTCCAGACTATTGACCCCGAAGAGCTGATTTTCTTTGTCAATGCCGAGTCGGATCGCAGTTATGACTCTGCCTACCGTAAGGCTAGTGAGTTTGCATCCCCGATAGATTCTGCTCTGATGGCATCTGGCGAAGGCAGTTTTATCAGCCCGCGTATTGCCGGCAACGAATGGATGATGGGTAAGGTGCTGAATGTCGCCAACCGTCCTGACAGCTTGCGTGCCAGTATCATCTATATCTTTAACGACAAGGTGGGTGGCAACATCACCCGTGGCGACGAGCAGGCCAAACAGCTTGCCGACAGTGTGCTGAATTTGGTTAAGAGTGGTGCCATGACCTTTGAGCAGGCTGTGGAGCAGTACTCCGACGACGCACAGAATGGTGGCGACATGAATTGGCAGTTGGATGGCAGCTACGGCTTCCTCAACGAGGATATTATCAACACTCCCGAAGGTGGCGTGTTTGTGAAACAGCATCCCAGTGAGGTGGGTTACTATGTGGTGAAAGTGACTGGTAAGACCACTCTTCACAGAAAGTATCGTTTTGCCAATATCGTTCGTACCATAGCCGCTTCGGAAGCCACGACCCGCAATATATATAATGAAGCCAACAAGTTTGCGGGCAACAACCGCACTTATGCTGAGATGACTGCCGGTGCACAGCAGGAGAATTTGTCGGTGCGAAACGCGATGGTCACCGCGATGCAGTATTCGGTCAGTGGCATCAATAATGCCCGTAGCATCGTGCAGTGGGCTTTCAATGAGAAGACAGAGAAAGGTGCTGTTGCCGACCAGATTTTTGAAGCTGACGACATGTATATTGTCGCTGCGCTGAAAGATGTGTACAAGGTGGGTTATGCCACCCTCGACCAAGTTCGTAACATGATTGAGAACCAGGTGCGCAACGAGAAGAAGGGCGAGTTGCTGATGGCCCGTATGGAAGAGGCAAAGAATGCCAGTTCTGACATTTATGCCATTGCCACCAAGGTTAACGCCAGTGTGGACACTCTTGACAGCATCTCGTTCAACGACTATTTCCTTGGCAAGTATGGCATGGAGCCTAAGGTTCAGTCGGCCATTGCTGCTGCTGCCGAGAATACTCTTGTCGGTCCCATCCAAGGTGCACAGGGTGTGTATATGGTCAAGGTCAATGCCAAGATGGACAACCCCACTCCCGTCGATCCCGCCAGCATCCGCAGCCAGAAAGAGCAGAGCCTCATGCAGGGTCTCCGCAGTGTGCAGCAGGTGTTGAAGGACAAAGCCAAGGTCGTTGACCAGCGCAACAAGTTCTTCTAATGGATAGCGACAGTTCAAATAGAATGAAAGAGAAAGGCGCGGCCATGCGGCTGCGCCTTTCTGACAAATGGCAGGACTTCCATGAGCGGATGCGCCATAAGCATCGTCTTGTGGTGTTAGATACCGACACACTGCAAGAGAAGTTCTCTATGGAGTTGACGGGGCTCAACCTATTTACCTATGTAGGCATAAGTGTCATTGTGCTTATTATCCTCACTTCACTATTAATCGCTTTCACACCATTGCGCAACTTGGTGCCGGGCTATATTAAGCCTGAGTTGAAGGAGGAAACGGTTCGTAATGCCCAGATTATCGACTCGCTGGAGGTCATTATTGACCAGCACGAGCAGCATATTGCCATTATCCAAGATGTCCTCAACGGAAAGGAGTTTCGCGTGGAAAAGGACACGTCGAAGCAAGCAGTGACAGACGAGGAGATAGTCTATCGCCATACAAGAGCCGACTCGCTGTTGCGCAAGGAGATTGAGCAGCAACGCAAGGAAGCAAAAGAGAAACAAAAAAAGAATAAGAAACGCAAATAGATTCTGCTATGAAACGTATTGCAATATTGGGTTCTACTGGTTCTATTGGCACTCAGGCGCTCAATGTCATCCGCCGCCACCGCGACCAAATGGCTGTCGAAGTGCTATGCGCAGGCAGCAATGCCGACCTTTTGATAGCTCAGGCATTGGAATTTGACCCCAATGCAGTGGCGATAGCCGACGAGAGCAAGTACCAGCAGGTGCAGGATGCGCTTGCTTCCCACGACATTAAGGTATTTGCTGGTATGGACTCGATTGCCGACCTGATGGAGATGGAGACTATCGACATGGTGCTTGCCTCCATTGTGGGTTTTGCCGGACTGCGTCCCACGCTCCGTGCCATCGAACACCATAAATCCATCGCCCTTGCCAATAAGGAGACCATGGTGGTGGCAGGACAGATTGTGACCGATGCAGCTGCACGCAACCATGTGCCCATTCTGCCCGTTGATTCAGAGCATTCGGCCATCTTCCAAAGCCTTGTGGGCGAAGTGGGTGGAGTGGACAAGATTTTGCTAACCGCCTCTGGTGGCCCATTTCGTGGCTGGAAACGTGAACAGTTGGAGAAGGTGACACTTGCCGATGCCCTCAAACACCCCAACTGGAGTATGGGCCGTAAAGTGACAATAGATTCCGCCTCATTGATGAACAAAGGGTTGGAAGTCATTGAGGCGCGTTGGCTATTCGACATCCCGGCTGAACGCATTCAGGTGCTAGTGCATCCCCAGTCAGTAGTACACTCTATGGTGCAGTATGTCGATGGCAGCATTAAGGCACAGCTGGGTGTCCCCACTATGGAAACTCCCATACAATATGCCTTCAGTTTCCCTCAACGTATTGAGAGCCATTTGCCCCGTCTTAGTTTTGAGAAATACTCGCAGCTCACATTCGAGAATCCTGACACTGACACTTTCCGCTGTCTGCCCCTAGCCTACGAGGCCATTTCCCGTGGGGGCAATATGCCCTGTATAATGAACGCTGCCAACGAAGTGGCCGTGCAGAAATTTATCGAGGGTAAAATCTCATTCCTTCAGATTGCTGACATTGTTGAGCATCATATGAATACCACCACATTTATTGCCAATCCAACTCTCGATGACCTTTTCCAAACAGATGCGGCAGTAAGAAGACAGTAAATTTTTTTTGTATCTCCTGTAACAAATCTTCCACTTTTTGCTACATACTATTTGATGGACAAGAGAACGCCAGCAGAGGAACGTCTTCGCCAACAGCAGTTCGTAGCAGAAGTGCAGAAATGCGATGCGCTGATATACAGTGTGTGTCGGCTTTATGGTTGTCGTCGCAACGAATCGACCGAAGACCTCTATCAAGAGATAGTCTGTGCGTTATGGGAGAGCTACGACAACTTCAAAGGAGAGAGCCGTTTCAGTTCGTGGCTCTATTCCGTGGCCCGCAATACGGCAGTGGCTTATTATCGGCGGAACCAGTTGCGTCAGCCCGAAATCAGCCTCACCGATGTCGAGCGCGAATTCCAAGATTGGCACGAGTCTCCCAACCCCCTCGTAGGCGAACTCTACTATCTGATAGACCAACTAAATGCTGACGACCGTAATCTGGTGGGCCTGTATATCGAGGGATATGAGTATGATGAGATTGCCCAGCAAATGAACCTCAGCCAACAGGCAGTTCGCACACGTATGAGCCGCATCAAAGTGCGCCTCAAAGAAATAAAGGATAGACAGAAGTGAAAGGAAAGGAGATATTATGAACGATGAGCTAAATCTAGAACCCTACCGCAAAGCGTGGGATGAGGAGCAAGAACGCCTGCAGTCGGCTCCTCCGCGACATTCAGAGCAGGACATTGCAGCCATGCTGTCGCGGTATGACACAGAGAAAAAGGTTGTTCCCATACGGTCACAACAGCATCGCCGCACGTTGCCTGTTTGGATTGGTAGTGCCGCTGCCAGTGTTGCCATCCTTGTGGGTGTGGCATGGATGCTATGGCTGCGTCCCACCGCTGCTCCTACTGAACCACCTATGGTAGCGGAACTTCGTCCACATAGCAATCCGACCCGCCCCATGCCTCAAGTTAACTCAAATATCCAAAGTAATCCTATTGCTCTAACAACCCCTCCCTCCCTCCATTCTCACACCCACACCATACAATCATCTTATGAGCCTCAATTTAATCTACCGGCACTCGGCAATACCGAAGCACATCAAATCATAAGCGAAGAATCTTTCCCTACCGATACCTATAATACTGAGGTTATTCCCAGTGGTCAGCCCGAAGCAAAACCGTCAGTTCAGAGCCCCACTACTCAGTCGCAGTTGCAGGCCTTTCAGGAAACGGGCATTACCAGTATGTTAGATAAGCAGAAAACACCGAAAGACCCTCTCGTGCGGTCTAGGACAGGATTGAACGAAACATATTATTCCTCCAATTTACAGATAGGCCTCTCTTTTGGTGCCGCATACTCACCAATTTTGGGAACGCAAGCTCTTGCAGGCCTAGTCGCTACCAGAGATGCCAAGAATCATGGTACTATTTGTGACCATAACCAAGGTGCTATATTCTTGTTTTTCGACATGCCTTCTGCTGCGGGCAATGATTCTATGTCAGTGAGCTTGCAATATGGCTATGGTCTTAGCTGTCGTCCTACCGATAACCTTACCATGCGTTTTAATATGGGCGGCTACATCATGTTTGGCCAATTCGACCTCGGCCTACGCCTCAATGCCGAAGCCTCATACCGCCTTTCTGAGAGTCTCGCCCTCACTGCGGGCTACCAATACTACATGCCCGGCATTGTCTCGGGCGAAGGTCGCCATGCCGCTATACTTTCCGTGGGATATATAATTGATTAAATCATAAATCTAACTCCAAATAAAATGAAAAAAGTACTATTTGCAACCATCATGTGCGTAATCGCTTGTTGTGCACAGGCGCAGACAAGCGACACGGTGCGCATCTTCCCTTATGCCACCAATTTCAGCCCCAACCTAGATGGCTGGACCCCCTCCGACTCCTCTACATGGACCACAGGCTATCATCAGTCTAGCACTATGCCGGTAGCTTTAGTTACTGTTCCGAGCACCATCAGCCAGTGGCTTATCTCCCCTCCTTTGCAACTGCCCAACGACACTGTGGGACTGCAAATGAGTTGGGATAATGCCAAGAGTGGTGGGTCACAGATAAGCTATTATGTTCTTGTTACCACCAACAACGGCCTCTCGTGGGACACAATTACCACTTGGAACTACTACGCCAACCAAACCTATCTGCAGAATACTTGGCCGGTGGATTTGGCACCTTATGCCGGACAAACCGTCCGGGTGGCTTTCTGTGTGCCGCCCACCGCAGGTACACGGCGCACCCTCAGCCTCACCAACCTCACCATCCGTAGCGACCGTATGCCTTGGGGGTATTGGTGGACTAATGATATAATTGTGCAGGTGGGCGATACTGTTGAGCATTCCTATTCACTCTTTACGGAACCCGACTCGTTGACTACAGCCAACTGGCACAGTACTATGGTGGATAATGGCCTTGCCATAGTAGTGGACACCCCACTGATTGACAACTATGGCGTTGTGCTTTACCGTGTGCGGTATAATGCTGCGGGCATCGATACTATCACCCTCACCATTAGCAACCCCTTCGGCACGCTAATCACCGACGCCCATGTCTCGGTTTACGACTGCCAACCCATCAATACCTTTCCTTGGGTTGATACGTTCCCCTACCTCGGCTCTTACAATGTATGTTGGCAGATGAGCAATTTCGTCCATAACGACCCTGGCACCGGTATTGGTTCTACCGACGAAAATGGCGAACTCTGGAACTCGACCAACCATTTGCAAACAATTAGCAATACCGACCGATACCTCATCACACCCCCTATTGCAGTGCCCAATAATGTGCAGGATTTGGCATTCAATCTCTCCTATTGGGGCAACTGTAGCATAGACGTTCTGGCATCCCCCTCGGCTGGTACCGACCTCTCGCTCTTCACCGACACCCTCGCCACATTTCCACGAGGCAACGCCCGTCGCGTCCGCAAGGTCCACCTCGACCAATATGCCGGACAAACCATTCGGCTGGCCCTAATGGTACAGTACGGCTATATTATGCGCATCTTCAATGCAGGGGTGGATTATGATACCTTGCCTAAGATTGACGTGCTCACGGTGCCTACCCGTATCTACAACGACTCGGCTGTGCTCTGCACTACCTCATTGCGCTATGGCTCTACAACAGGCTTGCACTACACTTGGCTGTCTGCCCGTGGTGCCACCATCGTCACCAATGCTTTGGGCGACTCCGCCTACGTCACTGCCGCTGGTGGCAGCGACTACGACACCCTCACCGTCATCGCCACCAACGCCTATGGCTCCGACACCCTAAGCCAACGTGTCCGCGTGGTAGACTGTTCCCCTGCCACCACTCTTCCTTGGCTCGAAACATTCGCCGACGGCCTCCGCTGCTGGTATAAGCCTGAAGGCAGCAATTGGTTTGATAATGTGCCGCAATACCAATCCGAGTCGGCACGGCTGCTACAGTCGATGTGCGGCAGCAGTACCCTCGATAGCTGGATTATCTCCAAAGCCATCGCCATCCCCGCCGACACTGCCCTTGGCGTGCGTCTATTCTGGGATGCCGCTTCCAACAACAACAATTTCCACTTCAACTACAGCGTCCTTGCCACCACGGGCAATCTCACTGATACTAGCTCTTACATCCCTCTCTATGTCGACACACTTACACACGTACACTTAAACTCATTCGACCACATGTGCGTAAGCCTCTCCCAGTTTGCAGGGCAGACTATCCACCTCGCCTTCCGCAACCAGTCGCCCAGCGGCAACACCACGCTCTATATCGACAACGTCACTGTGCGCCCCACTGCCGCGCCCATTATCAACTTGTCTGCACCCTCTCTTGTCTACGACGACGAGGCTACCTACACCGCCACTTTGGTAGAAGGCTCTCCCAACGGCCTCTCCTACACATGGCACTCAACCCTGATGGACACCACCTTCGTTGGCAATTCAACCATCACTATCACCTACGACACCGCTGGCTGGGATACCGTCAGCGTGATAGCCGCCAATCTCTATGGCTTCGACATTGCCACCACCACTACCGAGGTGCGCCACTGTGCTGTGCGCACAGTGCCTTGGAGCGAGGACTTCTCCTCCGATGCTACCCGCCGTTGCTGGGCGGGCCTCTCCGCATACCACCTGTCATATGGCTGGGCAGCCAATGTAGACAGCCGTCTGCTTGTTTCGCCTGCTATCGACATGCCCACCAATTCGGGCGATGTACAGCTGCGTTGGACTCAAGAGAACCCGCCTACAATGGGGGTCAACACCCTTGTGTTGGTCTCACCTACAGGTGGTACCGACCCAGCCGATTTCACCGACACTATTCTCGCCCAACTACACAACAGCGGCACCGACTCTGTGATACTGGGCAACGTATACGCTGGTCAGCGCATCCGTGTGGCGTTTGGCGTGTGCTACCCCACCTATGGCGAATACATCCTTGTCAGCAATATAAACATGGGCTACAACACCACTGCCCCTCAAATCAGCCTATCCGCACCTAGTGATATAACGGTAGGCACTGCCACCTCTTTTGCCGCCCATCTCAATGTATGCTCACAGGCGGGTATGACTATCGCCTGGCATTCCTCTCTTCTAGATTCAACCATCCATACCTCTTCCCCCTCGCTCCAGTTGGTCTATCCCATTGGTGGTTACGATACCCTTACCCTTGTGGTCAGCAACGCCTATGGTGTCGACACCGCAGTAGCCACATTCTATGTCGTCAATTGCAACGGGGTGGCACTGCCCTACACCGAGGACTTCCAAAGCACCACCCCCACGGCATGGAACACTGCTGGCAACATCCCCCAATGTTGGAACACTTTGTCGACAGGCACTGCTACCGACAATACGCCACATGTGGTCGATTTCTACCCCTATATGTCTAATCTCTCCAACAATGCTCTTCTTATGATTGCAGGTAGCACCACTGGCTACAGCACCAATGTGCAGGCAATACTGCCACGTTTTGCAAGCCCTCTGCAGCAGTTGTCCATGAGCTTTGATTATTGTTTCGAGTCTGCCACCCAAGGCACACTTATCGTAGGCTATTGGAACGACAGCATAAATCTCTTTACCCCAGTTGATACAATTGCTCCTCATGCAGGGAACTATATATGCGACACCGTCAGCTTCGCTGCTGCCACCGACAGCAATGCCCACATAGCCATCAGTTGGGTTAAGACGAGCACATGGTACGGTGTTGCGATAGACAACATCCGCGTCTACAACTCGGTAAATGGAGAGGCTCTGCCTTGGGTGGCACTTCTTGGACCCTCTAGCGTCAATGCCTTTGCTACTGCCACCTTCACTGCCCAGCTCCTCGATGGCGACACCGCCGGCCTCACCTACACTTGGCATTCCGCCCTGGCTGCCCGTGGTCTTGCCCAATTCTCAACTCTCAATTCTCAACTCTCAATTATTTACACCGCCGTCGGCACCGACACCCTCACTCTCACCGCCACCAATGTCCACGGCAGCCGCAGTGTCCAGCAGATAGTCACCGTCACCGGTCTTCCGCAGGTCTCTATCCTTGGCCCTGCCACTGTCACCAGCGGCGACTCCGTTTTCTACACCTCCCACTTCACCGCAGGTGTCGATACCGCCACCTCATATGTCTGGCATTCTGCTATGGCAGCGCGTGGCCTTGCCCAATTCTCAACTCACAACTCACAACTTTCAATTCTTTACAATGTTGGCGGCACCGATACCCTCACCCTCACCGTCACGACCCTTCTAGGCTCTTCCACCGCCACGCGCATCATCACCGTGATAGGGTGTTCGTCCACCAGTGCTTTCCCCTACTTCGAAGGTTTCGAAAGCGGCCTGCCTGCCTGTTGGACTCGCTATTGTGCCTCCACTGACCAAGATATGCATGTCTGGTACGACCAAAACTATTCCTATTGGTGCCACACCGGCAACCACTGCATGGTGTCGCAAAACCTCACCTATCCCAACCAAAATATCGCCGACTGGCTGATGATGCCCGCCGTGCAAGTGCCCGCTTCGGGCAATGCGTCGCTCTATTTCTGGGTCAATTTTGTGGGCAACCCATCTGGCTTTGCAGTGCTTGCCTCCACCACTGGACGTGGCTCCACAGCCTTCTTTACCGACACCCTGTTCTATGAGAGCAACCACACCCATACCGGCAACAACTACTCTGCCACCTATGTGCCGCGCAGCGTCTCGCTCGCCGCATACGCTGGGCAGACAGTCTATCTGGCCTTCGTGCATGGCAGCCCCAGTGGTTTGGTCTTCCTCGACGATGTGGGCATCGACATCTCCGGCCTGCCCGAAGTGCGGCTGACAGGCCCCTCCACCATCCGCTCGTGCGACAGTGCGGTGTTCCAAGCTACCCAACTCGATGGCGACACTGCAGGCCTCACTCTCTCTTGGCACTCCGCCAAAGCGTCGCGTGGCAGAGCCTATGCCAGCATCACCGATGGCCGCATGGCGATAGACTACTACGAAGGAGGTCGCGACACCATCACGGTCATCGCCACCAATGCCTTTGGCAGCGACACGGCTCGCCTCACCTGCACCATCACCGATTGTGAGCCCATCAGCCAATTCCCCTACACCGCAGTCTTGAACAGCAATAACGCCATTACATGTTGGGACAGACGCAATTATTCTGGCGACGGTGGCTTCAGCGCCTGGCGGCTGTACAACAATGCCTACATGTCTTCAGAGGTGGGTTGGCCAAACCTCACCTACGATGCTTGGCTCATTGCCCAAGAGCTGGAAATCCCTGCCGACACCAACAGCTACACCCTGCAGTGGCATATCCTCTGCGACCACGCCAGCTATCAGGTGCTCGCCTCCACCACGGGCCGTGTCACCCTCGACGGCTTTACCGACACCCTCTTCTCCGAACTGCGCGACACCGCCTCGTGGGCCACACGTTCTGTTTCTCTTGACGCCTATCGCGGACAGCGTGTCTACATCGCCTTCCGCACCATAGGTTGGAACAATACCCTCGTCAACTATTGCGACATTGGAGTTATCCGCATCGATACTGTGCGCGTTGTTACCGCCCTCGACACCAACATTACGCCCGACACCGTGCGATACCACGTCACAGTACAATCCGCCAATGATACAATGGGCAGTGTCAACCCATCAGGTATCTTCGAGGTGGATAGTGGTGCCTATTTTACTGTTACCGCCACTGCCGAAGAGGGCTACCATTTTGAAGGCTGGAGCCTCTTCCCCGGCTATGCCAACATTGTCACCGACAATCCCCTCACCCTCACCATTGCTACCGACCTCACCATTACCGCCTATTTCGAGCCCGACACTGCCGTTGTGTCCGACACTGTGTGGCGCACCGTCAGGGTCAACGCCGTGATGTGGGACGGCTCGCAACTGTTGCCGGGTTTAACTGTGAGCGGTGATGGCATCTATCCTGACAGCACCACTGTCACCCTCACCGCATTCTACGATGCCGACCCCCTCTTCTGGTATTGGCTAACTCCTTCGGGCGACACCCTCTACGATAATCCCCTTAGCTTCCTCATCACCTCCGACACCATGCTCACCGCCGTCTTTGGCTCCTCGTCCCTTGGTATCGACAATAGCTCTGCCGCCCCGCTCGTCCGCCTCTATCCCAACCCTGCCACCACTACCGTCACTATCGAGACCGCCTCACCCGTCACCGTCGCCCTCATAGACCTTCAGGGACGTAACGTCGGCTCTTGGCAGCTGGAGGCAGGCAAGGCAACCCTCGACCTCAGCCATTGCCCTTCGGGTGCCTACTTCGTCCGCACGGTAAGCCCCCAAGGCGTAACAATACGCAAACTATTAGTAAACAAACAATAATTAATTAATTCTAAGTAACATGAAAAAACACATCTATTTCTTCGCCCTGCTGCTTGTAGCAGGCATTGCCAACGCGCAACAAATCCGTTACATCTACCGCCCCGGTGAGGGCGAACGCCAAATGGGCTTTATCCTAGGCCCCACAATCGGGTCGCAGTCGATGTTGGTCGCAGTCGACAGCAGCGACCAGTATATCCACAACCTCATCGGCTACACTGCTGGTGTCTTCTGGGGTTATGAGACCGACCACGGCCGCGCCATCGATTTCGGCAACCATGCCATGCTGCTCTACACCTTCCAACCTTTCGTTGGCAAGCTTAACTGCTTCGACGGGACCACTACCACCACCACCCGCGTCAGCTTCAATGCCCAGCAGGTGCGTTTTTATGAGAACCCCTTCCTCTCCTTTCGTGCCACTCAGCAGTTGATAATCAATGCTGGTTTGGGTCTGGGCATCAACATGGGCATCCCCAGCAAGTACAGCCGCGATGGTGTTGTATATAAGGCCCAATACACCCCTCTCACCCAGTTCTTCGCTGATATCGAAGCCAATGCCGGTGCCAGATACTATATCACCGACGCACTCTTTGTCGGTGCCCATGTCCATTGGGCATTCTACTCCTTCGACTTCCGCGACCTGGCTGAGAGCGACATGTCGAAGGACCTTGTCGGCGTCATCTCTTTTGTAGCCGAGGATGGTCCCAACGCTGTCTATATGCCCACCGACAAACCCTTCCAAGTGATGTTCTCCCTCGGCTTCACATGGTAAGCCGAAAAAGGTAATCATCAGTCCCCACCACCTCCCACTATTATCCGCTACATTACCACTCGTTCACCAATCCATATCCGCTACAGGGGCGGAAAATGAGTTTGAAAGCGATGTAAATCGTTGGTATTCAGTGGGGAGCTGCAAGGGGCGGCAAGGAGTGCTATCGGCACGGAAAGCTATGCACATGGACGCACGGCATTGCCGTGCTGGCTGCATTTCGGCAAAGGGAGGGTGCAAAGGGCAGATATAGAAACAGGGAGTTGAGACGGGTTGTTCCCATGTCTCAACTCCCTGTTTCGATGGTTGATAGTCGGCTGCTAGCGGGCTGTGGTGCTTTGGCTGCTGCCCGAGGTGGTGGGTGTGCTGCCGA
>CAZTVH010000016.1:0-15753 GCA_964616965.1 uncultured Bacteroidaceae bacterium
GTCCAGATGCAGTCTTAAAGAAACGGGACAGGCCTTCGACCTGGTTGTCGTCGCGTAGGGCTATTATAGAGTCGTATAATAATGACATATTGCTACGAATATCAAGTTAATGGTAGGTTCTAATTAAACGAAATCCCCTACGGGGAATAAATATTGTTAATCAACATGTTTCTATTGAACGAAAAGCCCTGACGGGCTATTTTTATAGGTCGCCTAATGTCATTCAACAATCAGCTGAGTGGCTCGTACTGCGCCTTGTTGGTCGACAAGAAGGGTATAGCATCCAGATGGTAGTGATGCCACGTTAATCTGGTTTGACGCGCTGCTGAGAGTGGCTGTCACTGCCACCCGACCGAGACCATCGATAATATATACCTTCGCAGGAATGTCGAAAAGCCCATAGATTGTCACCACATTATTAGCCGGATTGGGGGCGACACCCAGTGGTGCGCTGGCGATATCGTGTATGCGATTGGTGTTTTCGGTATAGTTGTAGATAAAGTCGCACACATACTGCAGATGATGGTCGACATCGACACTGTACCACTGTTCTACATCATACACATTGGCGTTGGTGTAGGTTTTGGGTCGTGTTATTTCAGGAGTCCAGGGCATGAGTGTCTCATCGAGGTTAATGTCTTCGACATAGTGATAAATGCTGCGCTCGGCTTCCATGCCAGTGTTGTCGTAATAGTGATGCTCTGTACAATTTCCATTGTTGTCGTAGAGATAGTTGTGTCGACCGAAATAGGACCATCCGCTGCCACCATCGCTCATGCTGTCGTCGATTTGCATCAGTTTTCCATCGGCGTTGTAGGTGTAGGACAACTTTTCGTCGGGGCTGAGACCGCTACCGTTGTAGCCATACCACAGTTCCTCCGATAGGCGACCATCAGTATAGGTGTATTCTACTTTTTGGAATTGTATGCCACCCATAGTCAAAACGGAGAGGATTATCTGGTTGTCGGCATTATAGGTGTATTGATAGACGCCACCAAGTTGCCAGTCGCCGTCGAAATTGTTGTAGTTAGAGCGTGAGGCGATATTGCCCAAAAGGTCGTAGGTGTAGTCGATGTAATAGACATTCTGCCAACGGCCATGCAGTAATTGCCAGCCCGACAGGCGGGTCAACTGCCCTTGATTGTTGTAGAAGAGGGAATCAATAACGCTGTAGTCGTCGCGCACCGAGTCTTTGACAGCCACAAGCTGATTCAGACTGTTGTAGTAAAAATCGTTGAACTGATACATGTCGCTAGTACGGAAACTGGCCAACTTGTATCGGTAGTTGTTTTTGGCGACCCACTGCTGGATGCGATTGATACGGTGCCCGTCATTAAGAGGACGGACTTCGGTCTGTGCCATTCCTATCAACACGGTGATAGAGAAGGTGATGGTTAAAACTGTTTTTTTCATAGTATTATTGGATTACAGTATTTTGAATTTAAAGTAACACTTGCGGATGCGCCACTCATAGAGCAGCCATAAGACAAAATAGCCATTGGTAAACACCTCGTAAATCCATGTCCAGGGAGCAGCAAGATGTAGGAAACGCTTGACAACCCACAAGACAATATCCACCACAAACAAGGCATCCCACCATTTCTCACGGTCGGAGAATTCCAGAGTGGTCTCACTGCGTGGTGATACGGTGACGCGCTGTGTGGCAGAGATGAAGGGTACCATGCTCTGGATGGTGATAGCATACTCCCCCATAGGCATTTCGACCGACACTTTTTTAGCTTTCATAATGCCGACAAAATGCCCGTCGATGAGCAGTTTGTGCGGGACATTGAGTGAGAACTTGCCTCGCTGCTGGACTATGTGGAGGAGTGCCATTACTATTTCACAACGGGCTTACCCGCCTTCTGCCATGCCATGATGCCGCCTTTTAGCTCTATCACCTTGTAGCCCATCTTCACCAACGCTGACGCTGCGGCATTGCTGCGACGGCCACTGCGGCAGTATACCGCCACGGTGAAACGATTCTTGATACCGGCAGCATTCCACAGTTTTTCAAAATCGTCACCCCATGCCACGTTGGTTGCACCTTGAAGATGCCCTTCGGCAAACTCCTTCGGCGTGCGGACATCCACCAGCACAACGCTTTTTGACATGATACGCTGCGAGAACTCCTCCACCGACAAAGTCTCGCGCATCTCGGTTCTAGCTCGTCGGCAACAGCCATCCTTTTTCTGGCAGCTCCTGTGCCCTGTTTCCTGTGCCCCGACGGCAAACAACATATTTATCAACATGGCTAATAAAACTAATCTTTTCATCATTATATTTTTACATCATTTTACATATCCTGGCACGAAAGCATTGATATGATATTACTTCTTATAAATAAGGTGTTTTCAAACAGTCTCTAACAAAAAGCTCACTGGGCGAAAACCGTCGTTGCAGCTAATCATGGCACTATGTGGGTTCTGCATCCACCCATCGAAAAAATTGCCGCCACCACGAGCCAGTTCTTCCACAAACTCTCGCATCGACTTCCATGCCTCAGGGCACATGTTTTCGGGCTTCTGCCCATCAATGCTCACCCACACCATGCCTTCCCGCACATCGCAGGTGTGCTCGATGGCATTCTCATATATGGCCTGCAAATCTGTATAGTTGGCTTTGCGAACTGCTGTAATCTTTACTATTTTCATAGTGCAAAAATACATTTTTTTTACGACATAAACGTTTTTGTGCCTTTCTTTTTCGGGAAATACCCGCCTGCCCTCGCTAGTGGTGCCGCACGCCGTGTGGGATGCCTGCGTGTTTGGGGCATTCCCTATTTGACTT
Source organism: uncultured Bacteroidaceae bacterium (assembly GCA_964616965.1). Lineage (GTDB taxonomy): Bacteria > Bacteroidota > Bacteroidia > Bacteroidales > P3 > Colimorpha. Next base: position 2,791 of record CAZTVH010000016.1, read on the forward strand.
TCTCTAAATCACTTCCACTTCTTCAACCCATAGAAGCATACCACTATCCAGAAGGCGAATTGTGCCGCCATGCACCAGTCGCCCTGTATTATCCACATCACCACCTTGATAGCATCCACCACTATCCAAAACAGCCACTGCTCGCGATAGCGCAGCATCATCAGCACCTGCGCCACAAAGGCTGGCACCGAGCTGACCGCGTCGAGCACTGGGTGAGGGTCATTCGTGCGGCTCAACAGATAGGAGCCCCCTACCACCCCCACGACAAACAACACCAATGTCGTCGTCCACCCTTTGGCCGTTAGGCGGCGTGCCTGAACGCTGTTACCCTCGTCGCCCGCATCATAGTTGCGCGACCAAGTATAGATGCCCACCAACGTGGTCAGCATATAGAAAGCGTTCTCCACCAGCTCGCCATAGAAGTGTTGGCGTGCCGACAGCACCATATAGCACCCAATCTGAAACACCCCAAACAGAAACGACGACACCTTGCGTTGGCTGCACAGCGTCACCGAAAACACGCCCAACATACCCGTGGTGAGCGACAAGAGGCTGTCGCCCGTAATCATAAACGTGACCACCTGCAGCAGCAGTCCGCATACAATCAGTAGCCAGTCGGCAGCCGACTGGCCTGCAACAAATTCGTTATACAGTATCCGTTTTATTCTAGCCATACTACATTCGCTCAACTTAACAATTATAACGCTTATCGACAACAATTATTGCAACAAAAACATACAATTCAATTTTTTTGTGTATTTTTGCAGTTTCAAATCAAACACTCATCGTTATGAAACGTGTATTATTGATTATACTTCTTGTCTTGCCTCTTACCATTGTTGCACAAACACTTACTGCCTATCGTAACCAAGTATCAAACGGCTACAACTTCTGGGTCTGCACACCCAAAGACTACGACTCACTACAGTCCGACGTACCCATCATCCTCTTCCTGCATGGTGCCAGTCTTTGTGGTAACAACCTTGATAGAGTGCGACGCTACGGCCCCCTCGACGCACTGAAGATGGGTCGGCAAATCAACGCCCTCATCATCGCTCCCCAGAACCCCGGCGGAGCATGGAACCCCCAACGGGTAAACAATGTAGTCGATTGGGTGTTCGACCACTACGCTGGCGACACCAACCGCTTCTATGTCTACGGCATGAGCCTTGGCGGCTACGGCACCATCGACTATTCCGCCGCCTACCCCAACCGCATTGCTGCCGCAATGGCCCTGTGCGGTGGCGGCAACCCTAAGTCCTATTGCGGCCTTAACGAGCTCCCATTATGGATAGTGCACGGCACCGCCGACCGTGCCGTCCCCCTGTCGCAGTCGGAAAAGGTCATCAACGCCATGTCGCGGTGTGGCGACAGCCCTCGCCTGCGTTTCTCCAAGCTGCCCGGTGTGAGCCACGGTGGACTGGCACGTGCCTTCTACATCACCGAAACCTACGACTGGCTATTCTCCCATCGCCTCGACGACCCCGACCGCCCCGTGAACAAAGACTACGACATCACCACCGAACGTCTGCATAAGGCCTACAAAGACATCAACCGCCACGCCAACCACCTGATTGTGCGTAACGGGCAGAAAGCCTCTCCTCAGACAGAAAGCCTCGCTTCAAACAACGAGAGTACCACTTCGGGCGGCACCCAATACCACACCATCCGCAAGGGCGACACACTAGGCAAAATTGCCAAGAACTACCACACCTCGGTCAGCTCACTCTGCCGACTCAACAACATCTCCGCCAACAGCATACTGCGCATCGGCAAACGGCTGAGAGTGCATTAGTGAAAGCATGAAATAAGATTGCTTGATTGCCTGAGTCTCTTGGCCGTGCCAGCCACCCAAGCAATCAAGCAATCAAGCTTTCGAGCAATCTACCTCTTAGTTCCTATCTCTTACTTCTTGCCTTTATCTCGCTGCCGGAATTTGCGAAGGCGAAGTAATCACCTTCACCAGACGCACCGAACGACCGTGGCAACGCAGGGTTCCATCCGTGTCGTCCGTCCTCTTGTTCACAAAGCCCATAAAGAATGCGCAGCCCATAGGCGAAGGCGTGCTAGACCAATAGCGGCCTTCCTAACCCACACGGTGAACCCCAGTGCCCAGACGGTCGCCCGCAGCAGGCAGAAACACGGCTCCATCCTTTTCCATCTTCAACCACACGTTGTTTTCATACGTATGGGTCAAGAACTCGCCTGTGTACGACACTTCGATAGTGTCGCAGCTCCAATTGTCAGGCAGTATCACCATTCCCGCATGGGCATTCCAGTTGGCATCCATTATCGAACAAGTACCAAACAGCTTGTTGGCACGGGGACGCTTCTGCAACAAGTAGTTCCATTCCTCATGCGAAAGCGTGCGCCATCCCGCCTCATCCATTTTCGAACCCCAGTCCACAAATTTGGCGTAATCTTCACCCACCTGTGAATTCTTCATCGGGTCGTCGCCCGTACCCCAGCCAAATAGGTCAATAACACCACCGTAAGTAGCGGCAATACGGTTATTGCTCATGCCAACCATATCCAACTGCGACGGGGCAAAGGTGAATTTCTTTGTGGTTCCGTCGTATTGCAGGTTGCCTGAAGAGAAAAACACCTGAGTCGTTTCGCTGACCGAAAAACAGCGCGGATAAACTTCCATTTGCTTCTGACAGGCCGTCGTCAGCAGCATTGCAAAGGCCGAGAATAATAACAGCTTATGTTTCATATAGTCTAATTATCAATATGTTTTGTTTAACAAACCTATTTATTGCAATCAATTAATACGCTGCAAAAATACACATTTTTTTTCAAATCTCAGTTTTTTATCTTCCGCACATATTCGGCGTAGGCATACCAAAGGCCTGTTTCCCCGTCCTGCCGACGCTCTGACAGCGACACCTCCAGCCATACCGACCTGTCGATTATAGGGAAAAACACCTCCGCCTCAAAATCCTCATACACCCATGTGACATACATCCGATTGACCAACGGGAGAAAGTGGCGATATATGGTGCCACCGCCCATGACAAAAGTCTCCTCTTCCCCTTGCACCATCTTCAACACCTGCGGAATACTGTGTGCCACTTCCAGTGTTCCCGTGGCCGTTGGCGGCACCTCGTAGCGAAACTCCTCGTCGTGCGTCAACACGATATTGCGCCGTTTGGGCAGCGGCTTCTTAGGCAGCGAGTCGAATGTGCGCCGTCCCATCACCACGGCATGCCCGCTGGTGAGACTTTTAAACCGTTTCAAGTCGTCGCCCAAATGCCATAACAGGTCGTTGTCCTTGCCGATGGCCATATTCTGCGCACACGCCACAATAATAGATAGATTAGGAAAAGGATTGATGTCGTACATGGCTAATTGAAAGTTGAAATACATACCCCGCCACTTCGTGACACCCTTCTAAAGCGGATTAAGGATGTCCAGTGGACATACGTCCTGGCACGGTCATTCAAATTTTAGTTTTTAGTTTTTACTTTTTAGTTTAAATATTCTCATGCTCCGCTCGAAGATGCCGTTCATGTAGGCTATTGCCAGACCGTAGTTGCTCACCGGCACACCTGCCTCGATGGCAGGTGCCAGTCGGGCAGCCAGTTGCTTGGCCGTCAGCACGCAGCCTCCGCACTGTATCACCAAGGCATAGTCTGTGACGGGTCTTGTTAATGCAGACAGCCCTGCCACCGCCTCACACTCCAACTTCTTGCCCGTGTACTTGGCCAGCAATCGTGGCAGCTTCACCCGTCCGATGTCCTCGCAGGTGACGTTGTGCGTGCAGCTTTCGAGCATCAGCACCCGGTCGCCGTCACGCAGGCTGTCGATAGCGGGCGTGCCCTTCACATAGTCGGCAAACAAGCCTTTGGCCCTCGCCAACACCACGCTGAAACTAGTCAGATACACCTCGTCGGGCACAATCCGCGACACCATGTCATACACCTGGCTGTCGGTCACCACCAGCCGCACCTCCCCCACCCTTTCGAGCGTCCGCTCCAACTCCGTCTCGCGGCACACCACGGCACAGGCATGGTTGTCCAGCAAGTCGCGCAACACCTGCACCTGCGGCAGTATCATCCTGCCCTCCGGGGCCGAGCTGTCGATGGGGGTCACCATCACCACCGTGTCGCCCTCGCCCACCACGTCGCCCAGCAGGCTCCGGTGCATGTAGGCCGTCTCAGGCAGGGCCTCGCGGATGAGTGCCGTCAGCGGCTCGCGCAGCGCGGGGTCTTTCACCGTCAGCACAAACACCTTCGTGCCATAGTCCTCCTCCAGCCGTTGCAGCAAGGCCGGGTCGGGCTTCAGGCGGTCGGCCTGCGAATAGATGAGGATATAGGGGATGCCACGCTTGCGGCAGCCCTCCACCAGCATCACCTCCTCAGCCTCAAAGCGGTTGTCGGTAAAGAGGATGAGTGCCAGGTCGGCCTGTGCCAGCATCTCAAGGCTGCGGTCGATGCGCATACGGCCCACCGCGCCCTCGTCGTCGATGCCCGCAGTGTCGATCCACACCACGGGGCCCACGCCGCCAATCTCCATCGTCTTCTTCACCGGGTCGGTAGTCGTGCCCGCCATGTCCGACACGATGGCCACCTGCTGGCCTGTCAGATAGTTCACCAGCGAACTCTTGCCGTAGTTCCTACGGCCAAAGATACCTATATGGGGTTTCAAATCATTGCCTTTCATACCACCCATAACGACACAACATCACAATTATTGTGTCGCATGAGAATATTTGGAAAAATGAAAGCGGCTCCCTCCATTATCCGCACCTTATCTGCTCCACCACCGCTCCATCTCCGCTCCAGTAGTGGAGAACGTATGGGCATTGTGTAGTTAACAAACTGATAATATTGGGAGTAAGTATTAAATTGCCGCGAAATCGGACACTCCTTTTTTCGCAGCACACAATAAACGGCACAATTTTACGTTAAAGCCTCATATACATAAAAACAATAATATATAACAAATATGACAAACAATGGAAAGCCAACGTCTTAAAGTAATCCGAACGGACCAACAGAGCCGCAAATACATAGTTGAATACAACGGGACGCCCTGGCCTGTAAAGCAGGTGCCCGAACAATACGACACCGAGCCACCGACAGAAATAGACTGCGTGGTGCGCATCAGCGAGCGCGGCACATTTATAGAACAGGACTATGCAAAACTCATCCGCCGACACTACGACGTGGGGCAGGAGCAGATATTCGACATCGTGCGCGTCAACCGCGACAACTACGAGCTGCGCGACGCGTGGGGCTACACCGCCTATGCCGAAAAGGAGATGGTGGTGGACACCTCGATAACGTCGAAAGTGCGCTGCCTGGTGGAGTCTATTCCGGGTAAGAACCCGAAGGTGGAAATCCTTGAGGCACTACCCGTCGAGTCGGGCGGGCTGACCCTGCACAAACTGACTATCAAAAACCTCATAAACAGCGACGACGAGCGTGCCGACCTAGTCATCGACCTACTGCTGCAAGAGGTGGGCAGCGAACAGTTCGACCTGCGCTGCATGGCGTGGCTGGCCGAGAGGAAGGAAACGCTGGCTGCCCAGCCCGACCTGCTGGAGCAGATAACGGCGGGATGCCTGCTGCTGTTGGAAGAGAGCGACTTTCTCCAAACATTGGAAAAGAAGGAGAGCGCCATCCTCTCGGCACGCATCGTGAAGCTGATAGAGAATGTGGAGTTCTTCAAAAGGGCGGAAAGCATCATAGCCCGCTCTGGCGGGCAGGAGGAGGTGGAACGTTTCTGCGAACGGATGAAAGCGTCGGGCAAGCTGTACCACCCCCACGAGCGGTTCCACACACTGATGTACATGTTCCTGCTTGCCCCAGAGCTGATTGAGCAGAACATACAGCTTGTGTTTGAGGCCATCCGCAGCCAAGAGGCCGAATACTGGCAGGCCGAGGGCATTGCCTCGGAGTGGATTGTGATGCTGGAATATTGCTGCCGCTACTACAACGGGATGACCAACCCCGCCAACCCGAAGGAACGGGCGGCGGTGATGGTGCAGATACTCGCGCTGCAACAGATACTCACCAACGAGGAGTCGGAGAACCTGTACGACCGGGTGCTGAACCGCTCGATGATGTACCGCTACGCGTCGGAAGTCAACACGGGCAAGCCCAAACAGATGATAGAGTGGGCCTACGAGACCCTCTGCCGCAGGCTCGACAGCATCGACACCTTCGACCTGCAGGAGACCCGCAACGCCGGCCTCTTCGCCAACCTGCTCTACAACGACACCGTCAGCTCCAGCTCGCGGGTGCTGCAACCCCTCTGCTACGAGGGGGAGAAGAGCATCATCCGCATCGACAAGTTTGGCATCGTGGTGCTGCCCCAGCAGATGGCCGTCAGCGACACCAACCCCGCGCTGCCCGCCAACCTGCACCTGTGGCACGGCCTGCAGATAAGGGTGCCCAACCGCATCAAGGAGAAGGAGACCGACAGCATACAGCGGTTCCACGAGATATGGCAGGAGATAGAGCAGCAGCTCTTCAACCGCCAGATTGCCAACACACGCCCCATACGCCACCACACCCTCTACTCCATCGGCGACGAGGTGACCTTTATCGTCCGCCGACAGACAGGCAACGCCAACTTCGACTGCGACATTGTAGACCACGGGGCCATCGTGGCCAGCGGGCGGCTCAACCTTGCCAACACGGTGCGCTACTATGTGGAGGGGGTGACCGCCAACACATTTAAGGGTGAGAAAGGACACCTGCTGCTGCCGGGCGAAATACTATCCATCAATGCCGACGGAGTCTACGAGCTGGGCATGGAAAACGCCATCCGCCAACTGGTCGAAGACATCCACCTGCAGGACTGGGACGACTACAGCGACTATACGATGCGCTGCAAGGTGTACCATTTCAATGGCGGCAACGTGCGTCGCTATATCGCCTATAGCGACGAGGGATTTCCCGTTTCCGTCAAGGTGCCAAACGAGAAGGAGCCCTGGTCCACCTTTAGCAAAAACAGCATCATAGAAGTGGGCGACACCGAGAGGCCGATGCACGGCAACTTCATACAGGGCAGCTATATAGGTGTGGCCGAGCCCCATTTCCCCAGCACGCTTGGATGCTTCGAGGCCCTGATGAACCTCTGCTCTGGCGAGCAATACTACTCCGACGACTACGCACTGGAGGCGACCTACGAAAAAGAAAAGGAGCAGCACATCCCCGCCGAACATGTGGAGGAACTGACCAACCTGATTGAGAAGGCGGCGGTAATCGAGAACGACTACCTGAAGGCCTACAACTACTTCGGCTTCTGCCGCCTGCTGTCGAGGATTATCAACCGGCGCGACCGCGAGGAGTACTACGACGGCCGCCTGCGACTCATACAGCTACTCTACAAGTTCAGCGACACCGGCACCGTGAGCGCCGACGAAATACGCCAGGCGGAGACCTACAACGCCGACATATTCGCCAAGCACACACAGCTGCAGCACGGCCTGTACCAGCTGAAACTCATCAGCTGCCTGGGCCAACCCCAACAGTTTGCCTTCCTCACACAGCTGAAGAGCGAGGTGAGGGACGACGACCTAGTGCGCCTCTCCAACCTCATCATCGCCCACAACCTGCTGCTGGAAGAAGACCTCACCAACGAGGCGGCCACCATACACAACCAGATACTCGAACTGCTGAAACTGCAAAAAGCCGAGACCGACAAGAAGTACTACGGCGAGGAGTCCCAGCGCGTGGAGTTTAAGACCAGCATGGTGTACCCGCCCGAAGACAAGCTGCCCAACCTCACCCGCCAGACCCACGAGATACTGGAGCAGGTATGCGCCTTCCTCAACTGTGGAGGCGGCACACTCTACCTAGGGGTGAACAACAGCGGCTACGAATGCGGACTCAAATACGACCTCTCGTACATCGAGTTTGGCGGCAGCCGCGACAAATACACACTCTATCTCGACAACCAGATACACAGCCGACTCGGTACTAACGCCTCGCGCTTCGTCAGCCGTGAGTGGGACGAGGACACCAAGAGCGACGTGCTCATCATCACCGTGCGCGACTGCAACCAGGTTGTGGCCCTCGACGGCAAATACTACGAACGGCGGGGGACCTCGGTGCGTTATGCGCCCGACCCTGAGGCGTTCAAACGCTTCCGCCTGCAACAGATAGGCGAGCGCAACGCCCAACTGCTCCAACGCCAGCGGGCGGCTGAGAAGCGTGCGGCACTGGCGGCCAAACCGGCCCCGGCTCCCGCCGCTCCCGCCGAAGAACGCCGCGAACCGAAAAAAAACGTCCCCCCACCAGATGACACACCTGCACCTTCCCCCACCCTTCCCGAAACGGCAATGGCCACCAGCATATTGCGCAACAACGTGCTACACAACTTCGAAGAAGGCTTTGCCAACGACGTGGCGGGCTACATAGCCCTGCTACCCGACGGCAAATACAAGTTCAGCACCGACGAGCTGTGGGAGAGCGATGCCCTCACCCTCGCCATCCACGACCACGAACGGCATGGGTATCTAGTATGCGTCTACGACGACGGCAGCGCCTGTCGTGTGCCACTAGACGAAATATTCGACAAGAACCAGAACTACGAGTACTCCCGCACAACAGCCAAGCGGCTCCTCTTTGCCAGTCCGGCCGGCGAGGACGACAGCCTCATGTCGGTGCTGACCAACAGCAAAGGCGAACAATACATACGCTTCGATGCTGTCGACACCCTCGTAGAAGGCAGGATGACCGACTGCGGCGCACCCGTCACCAACACCATCTACGAAGAAGCCGTACAGTTTGAGATAGTCCCCACCGCCGACATCCAACACCTGCAGCTGACCACTAGCAACCGAAGCATCGGCAATATCATGAAACTGGGCGAAGGCCTGCAGGCAAAAGAACTGATGGAGTCGAAAGGGGTGGTCTTCAAACAATAATCGGCGCAATCGGACCATTGGTCTTTAGACCGCTGCGCTCTCTAGCGAGGGTTGCGACCTTTAGGTTGTGACCACTGCGCCTTGGTGTCGCAGTGGATTTCTATCCAGCGGGCGGTGGGGGTGTTGGGGTAGTCCCGGCGGATGCGGTCGAAGAAGCACAATTGGTGATAGGCATAGGCGCGGGCATCGTCGGAGCGGAGGGTTTGGAAGGCCTGCTGCTGCCATTGGTCGGCCAAGACAGATGCCTGATGGCGGCATTGGCGGGTGTTGAACCAAGCATGGCCATTGGGAAGCATATCGTAGGGCGAGAACCACGACTGCCAATCGGGCTCGTAGTATTCGCTGTATTCGTCCCAGAAAGCATAGTCGTCGCAGGTCCTACCGTATGAGAGATACGACCAGCAGAGGTCGGCAGCATTGCGCAAGCCTATGGAGTAGGTGAGCATCAACAGCCCCAGACGGTCGGGGTCTTGAGGCTGACGCATCTGGCGTTCGAGCCAGAGCATCCGCTCGGCATATACCAGCTTGGGGTGCCACTTGTAGCGCAAGGGCTGGCGGTCGTAGCTGAAGGGGTCATACTCGAAATCGATGTTCTGATTGTTGACAAAGTCGGGTGACACCTCGCGAAGGTAACGCACGGCGTTGTAGTAGTCGCCCTCGCGCAGGTAGTGGGTGCCTATTATCTCATACCAATAGTTGGTGTCGCGGTAGCCCTTGTCGGCAATGAAGCGGTCGAAGTCGTCACGCGGAGTGCCTGTGGTGCGCTCAAAGTATTCCACCAGCCTGCTGGCCGACATGGTGTCGGCAATCCAGAAAGCAAAATTGCTATAGTCGTGGCTGTTGTGATGGAGGGTGTCGACATAGGTGGCTTTGCGCAGGCTGTCGGGGTTCACTTCGCAATAGTAAAAGAAATCGCGACCGCCCCAAACATAGGTATATTCAAACTGCCCCAAGCGGGTGCGAACTACGGGCATCACCTCGTTGTGGGTGATGGCGAAAAGGCGGTTTTCGGCCATATTGGCGAGTTGCAACGCCCGCACCTGACGGCCATGCTGCGCCAGACGAGCACAGGCACCATTCTTATCTAGAAGAATCTTGCGCATGGCATCGTGGGTGTAGAACTTATTCAAAGAGCTGTATTCCAACTCATCGAAATGCTGCAAACCATAGCGAATGTTGGGGTCGAGGGCGGCAAATTCCTTTTGCAGCTCAGTATCAATCCAGCGCAGTTCACCCAACAAGTACTGCTCATAGCGGTCGTCGACAGGGTCGAGACGGGCATGCAGATAGCAGCGGAAGAGGCGGATGCTGCGACAGAGAAAGGTGTCTTGGCAACCATTCTCGGCACCATCGAGACAGCGCAACGCCTGTTGGGGACGGTTGTAGCGGTCGTGGATGGCGGCGGCGGTGTAGTGCCACATAGCCTTGTTCGTCACACGGCTGTCGGCCATGGCGCGAGAGCAGAGGGAGAGCAGACGGTGACGGCCAGCACTGTCGAGATAGAGCTCGTATTGGCCGTAGGCAGCGGAGAGGTCGTTGTTCTCCAGGTCGTAGAGAAACTTCTGCAACGTGGAGGGGAAATAGGCGTTGTTGGGGTTGTGGTCGTAGATTTGTTCGCACACGCGCTCGGCATTGCGCAGCACATACACCAGCGAGGGGATGTCGCCCAAGCGGGTGTAGATTTCCATTGCCTTGTCGCGCTGCCCAAGGCGAAGATAGCTGCCTGCCACATAGTTTTCCATCTCGTCGCGAAGTGGGCTTTGAGGCAGCAGCTTCCCCTGCCCCTCCCATAGGCGCACACACTCGGCATCGCGGTGCAGAGCATTCATAGCCCTGACGGCTAACAGTAGATAGCGGTCAGGAAAATTGAGAGTTGACCGCCGCACACTTGAATTACTAAACGTTTCAACCTTTTGTAATGCCAAATGAGCAATAGAATCTAGTGTGGCGGTATTGTCATCCCAACCACAGCTGTAGTACCAAGGGTCGAGTTGCTGCTTACGGATGTCTTCGTAGAGCTTGCAAAGGTGAATATAGCCCAATGCAGCAGAGTCGTTGGTGGCTAATAGATGTTTCACGAAAGCATTGTCGGGCAATGATATGGAAATGCCCAAATAGGTACGGATGGAATGTAATAGCCGTGTCTGACGGTCGGGCTGACAGGAAGTAGTATGGTAAGCAAAGAACTCCTTCCAGTCGTGGTAATCGGTCTGATATAAGGCAGCATGGACATCCTGTTCGGTAACATCGCCACCCACCTGCTCTGCCCATAGTCGGCAGTTGGCGGTGACAAAGTCGCTACGCTGGGCAGTGTATTCCATTTCCTGCCAATAGGGCATGATGCGATAAATACTGATGTCGCCAGGACCAAAAATCCACGGACCACAAGCACGAAGGGGAGTGGAAAAGACTAGGAGAAAGAGGGCTATTGCCCCTATTTGAACGGAACTGAGTCTCGTTTTCATGGCATTATCGGGAAAGAATGGATTCTACTTCTTCAAAGGTATAGTGTGCCAAACTGGCTGAGTCGAGGTGATAGAGTACGGTGGAACGATGGTGGCGATGGCGCATCTTGGCATTTACTGCCTCCTGCACCTGACGGATGTCGGACATCTCGCCCCATTTGATGCGCAGGGTGTCGTTGCCTTGTGCGGGCAATTGAGACGAGGGCACCAGATGGGCAAACTGACCACCAGGATGGAATGCCACACCCCAACCGTAGAGGGGATAGGCAAAGTCGAGCCGCATGCCGTGGGCCTCCAACGTGTCGAGCCACGGGGTGGTGAGGAACTGTAGATAGGGCGTTACGTCCTTGTAGTCGAGGATTGAATTGCGGGTGGATTTGCGCTGCAGCGCCCCTGTGTTGTAGAGCATCAGCATGTAGCGGTCGCACTTGGGCAGCTGACTGATGTCGCGTAGCTGGCTGAGACGGACGGTGACGCTGAGGGCTATGCTGTCTTGATGGGCACGCTCATAGAGATAGCGGGTAATTGAGTTGGTAGTGTAGTAAGCGTCGGCACTGCCGTCGCAATCAAGTTGCAGTTCGCGAAAGCCTTTGCCCTGGCAACGCATCATGGCAGACACACGATCGTAGATGCGTTCAGCCAGACCATACCCACCGTAATTCACATGTTCTATTGCCTCGCGCGAGACATAGACGGTGGGGACTATTTCGATGCCATTGGGGGGCTGTTGCCGGAAGCGCAGGGTGGCGGTGGGGACGACATCGGTTTTCGTCTCGTTGGGCACCACGTCGAAGAGATGGAGGTAGAGGCGGGTGATGTGGTGGTCGTTGAGGAATTGGAGTTCCCACGGCGTGGGGTTGAAGGTGGTCTTCCAATGATAGATGGCTCTTTCGGGATTGGAAAGAGTATTGCCACTGGGTTGTTGCCGACAGGGGTGCTGCAACCAATTATGGCGAAAAGGATGCAACACGCCAAGATGGATAAAAGCGAATGATGTTTCATGATGGGCTAATTGATTCTCACTCTTGGGTCGAGGAGGCCGTAGAGAATATCGGTGAGTATGTTGATTACTATCAGTAATACACAGATGAAGAGAATGGCACCCATGACAACAGGGAAGTCGTATTTGTCTAAGCCGTCGACGATGACGATGCCCATGCCCTTCCAATCGAAGACGTATTCGACAAAGACGGCACCAGCCAGCAGGCCAGCCAGCCAGCCCGAGGCGGAGGTGACGACGGGATTGAGGGCGTTGCGGAGGGCATGATGGAAGATGACGCGCCGTTCGGGGATGCCTTTGGCACGGGCGGTGCGGATATAGTCCTGCGAGAGGGCTTCGAGCATGCTGTTTTTGGTGAGCTGAGTGAGTGTTGCCAGCGGGCGTATACCCAGCGTTAGGGCTGGGAGGATGAGGTTCTTGAGGTCGAGGTATTCACCGGTGCCGTAGTCGTCGACGGTGTAGAGGTTGCCAAACATGTTGAGGTGTGTCCAATCGGCCAGCACATAGGCAAAGAACCAGGCGATGAGTATGGCTGCAAAGAAGGAGGGCAGCGACATGCCGAGGGTGGAAAGTACGAGCGTGAGGCGGTCAATCCAGCTGTCTTTGTAGATGGC
>CAZTVH010000017.1:0-15750 GCA_964616965.1 uncultured Bacteroidaceae bacterium
ATCAATGTGGTGTTTGAGGATGTGTGGCAGGAGGGTGACGACAAGCGGTTTGAAGACCAGCTAATGCAACTGGCTGACGCGATAATTGACGGCGGGTATTACCAAGACTACGCCTGCTCGTTCTTCAGCGAACATATAGGCACGCCCCTCGACCCCGAACGTGACAACCAGAACTGGTGCGGCGCGGGCAGGATGCTCAGTGTCGACGCAGCAGGCAATCTCTACCCCTGCACCCGCTTTGCCCAATACTCGTTGCGGAGCAAGAAAGCTCTCGTCATCGGGAACATCAAGGATGGCATCAACCAAAATCTGTTACGTCCTTTCCTAACACTCGACCGCACTACTCAAAGTCCACAGAAATGCCTCGAATGCGAGGTGGCAAGCGGCTGTGCTTGGTGCCAGGGCGAGAACTACGACGCAGCACAGACCGACACCATCTACCAACGTGCAACGGCCATCTGCTTGATGCACAAAGCAAGAGTGAGAGCCAATAACTACTATTGGAACAAACTCTATCGCAAGCTGGAGTTGGAAAACCGCCGAGAAGAGTACGAGAAGAACAAACGTGTTGTGAAACCAGAAATCTGTTAAGGCCATGTTGCAATACTTAGTGATACTATTGGACGACACATCAGTGAGCTATTGCCACTGCGACAATCCTTATAAAGAACGCCGATTGATAAGTCTCGACGACCTGCGGGCCGGCATCCTCTACGCCATGAAGGAGAACCTGATGATTCAGTTTGTCTACCCCCACTACGAACTGCCGCAGGAGTACCTTGACGTAATAGACACCATTGACCACCACAACATAGTGCCTTACCCACAGAAAGGAGACGTGATGGTAATTGAGAATACCGCATTGAGCAATGAGAATTTAACTGACACGATAGCAGTTGTACGGCTCTCAAAAGAGGCTCTATTTGCCAATGGCGAAGCCATAGCAGCCCTGTTACCCAAAGTGAAGAGGCTCAACATTGTCATCACCGACTTGGAGACTTTCACCGATGAGGACATCAAAGAGTACGAACAGGTGCTTGACCGACTGGCGAACATGCTGAAAGCGGAGTATCTCAGTGGATGCACACCGCAATTGAACCTGCTGACCGACCGCATGATGCTCACCCACCCAAACCACTGTAACGCGGGGGTGGAGAACATCACGCTGGCACCCAACGGCAAATACTACATCTGTCCAGCGTTCTATTACAGCGACCCGAATGATCGCATCGACCCTCAGAACATCCCCAACCAGCAGTTGTTGAGGCTCGACCACGCGCCACTGTGCCGCCATTGCGATGCCTACCATTGCCGCCGCTGTGTATGGCTGAACCGCAAGACCACACTGGAAGTAAACACCCCTAGCCACGAGCAGTGCGCGGTGGCACACATCGAGCGCAATGCTGCCCGCAAACTGTTGTCGGCCATTCGCAAGCAGGCAACCTTCATGCCCGAAGTAGAAATCAAAGAACTCTATTATACCGACCCATTTGAGGTCAGAAAGGAATGGTAACCATGAAAGAAAAAGTAGCACAAGTAACTCCCGAGGAGCGCAACGAGATACAGCAACTCTTCGAACGCAGGAACGGGCTGAATGAGTTGGCCAAGATACTGACACCCGACAACGATGCCCTGTATCAAAAGCTAGTGAAAGATATGGGTGAAACTGGCACCAAGTTCCAGCAATGGTGGGACAAGATGTCGGCTCAGTACCAATGGAAAAGCACGCCTAAAGGCCATTGGGAAATTAATTTCGAAACGTGTGAAATCTTTTTATCGGAGGAATAGACGATGCAGTTACTTGGTGTGATTGGCGGGCAGGAGATAATCGTCATCCTGCTCATAGTGTTGATACTTTTCGGTGGCAGAAAGATACCCGAACTAATGAAAGGCCTGGGCAAGGGCGTGAAAGAATACAAGAAAGCCATGAATGGGATAGAGGATGAGGTCAACTCCATTTCGGGTGATGCCGCCACACAAACGACCACACAAGAACCTCGACAAGAGGAATCTAGAAACTGATGGCCGACAAGACTTTTTGGGGACACGTTGAGGTGTTCCGCTGGGTGCTGATACGATGTGTGGCAGTGGTATTCGGATTGGCGGTAGCAGTGTTCTGCTACAAAGACTTTGTCTTTGAGCGGTTGATTCTTGCCCCCTGTAATGCCGACTTTGTCACCTATCGATTACTGTCGAAGATAGGTCTGGTTGCCAACGTGGGGCAGATTGAGCTTATCAACATCAACCTTGCTTCGCAACTGATGACACACCTTAGCGTATCGCTCTATTTGGCACTGGTGCTGGCGTTCCCCTATCTGATTGTGGAACTATGGCTATACGTTTCGCCTGCGCTGTACAGCTCGGAACGAAGACCCGCAGTAGTTGCCGTGGCAGCGTTCTTCATACAATTCTTCCTAGGCGTGGCACTGGCCTACTTCCTTATTTTCCCCCTCACGTTCAACTTCCTTGGAACCTATCAGGTCAGCACGAGGGTAGAAAATCAGATTTCGCTCAACTCATACATTAGCACCTTTATTGGACTGCTGTTCACTCTTGGATTAGTGTTCGAACTGCCTATAGCCGCCTATTTCTTTGCCCGCATAGGCGTACTGAAGGCAGCCTTCCTAGTTCGCTACCGCAAGGTGGCAGTGGTACTTGTGTTAGTGGCAGCAGCTTTGATTACACCTTCTACCGACGTGTTTACCATGTGCCTTGTAGCCTTGCCATTGTGGATTTTATATGAGTTCTCTGTCGTGGTGACACGAAAAGCCGAATAAGACAAACTAAAAAAGTAGTTTTTTTTGCCCCTGAATATACTAAACGGCGGGCGGCGGCGTTATTTGGGGAAATTTTTATGCCTATGAGGCGATTTGGTACGCTAACAATAATAGTCACTATGATGGTGGCGGCATGTACGGCACAGGACTGCCCACAATGCCAGCTGAAAAAGTTCTACAACCAATATCTTGAGCTGAACTGCCCCCCGCAGGGCGAGTACCCCGACACAGAGGCAGTGCGGCAACTGCTGAAGCAACACCTTACACCAAAGCTATATGACGCATGGGAGGCCAGCCACGACGCAGAGAGCGACCACTGGATTGACTACGACATGTTCATCCAGGGGCAGGACTGCTGGCCAGGCATACGCATCAAGGACATGGCGCACATCGAGGGTACCGAGTGGTATGAGATACAGATAACCCAGGACGGTGCAGACGATGCCGACAGGCGCGTGTTCTTCCACCTCGAACACGTAGACGGCCGGTGGCTCATCGGCTGCATCGACGACGGACACAACCGCCTCGGCCAGGCCCCCGATAAGACGTATGAACTTCTTAAAAGTAAATACTAAAACTTGTCGCTCGAACTTTTTAGTTTTTAGTTTTTACCTTTTACTTTCAACAGAAGACTCTTTTCAAACTTTTAAAACTTAAACAATATGAAGAAAGTAACATTAATTCTCGCAGCAGCTTTCACAATGCTGTTTGCAGGCAACGCCCAGGCACAGCTTGGCGTGAACATCGGCTATGCACCCCAGACGACCACCGCAGTGAGCGGCAGCAACAAGACCTCTAGCGACTTGAACGGCATCTTTGCCGGGGTGAACTACAACCACGTCCTCTCCGGCAACATCGGACTATCGTTTGGTGGCCAGGTGCGCTACAACTTCAAGACTACCACCAACACAATCCTCTCCGCCACACGGACGACCAAGGAGACCCAATTACTCGTTGACGTGCCCGTGCTGCTGAACTTTGCCATCCCCCTGGGTAGCGACGCACGCATTGCCCTCTTCGCAGGCCCCGTGTTCAGCTATGCCCTTAACGGCAACACCAACGTCTCCGAGAACGTGCTGACCACCAGAACCGACATCAACTGATATGGCGAGAACTCAAACAACAGCCAGTTCGACATTATGGGCGCCGCCGGTGTGGCTTTCGACTTCCAGACCTTCCGCCTCTTCGGCGGCTACCGCTTGGGCTTCGCCGACCTCGACAAGCGCGACAAAGTGAAGACCACCACCTCTGGCATCTTCGTCGGCCTGGGCTACATGCTCTAGCCTTTAGAAATATGAGGTAAGAACTAAGAACTAAGATGCGGCAACCAACTCTTAGTTCTTAGTTCTTTTTTCATACCCCAAAGTGAGGCACACTTCAATTATATTGTGAATTGAGAATTGTAAATTGAAAATTAGCTGCCGCACTCGGATAACTTTCAACTTTCAACTTTCAACTCTCAATTTTCAACTTTCAATTTTCAATTTATTGCGGGTTGTTTTCCACACTCTGGAGCAGATATGGAGCGGTGACAGAGCGGGTATGGAGCGGGAAGAGGAAGAAGCTTGGGGAAACTGAAGGCACCATTCAGCAATCACGATTGACTTGCCAAACTTTAGCGATTAAACATTTTTTTGTTTCAAAATTACAAGTTTTTTTGTATTTTTGTAGATTGTTTATACGAAACAATTGCATATAATCACTATATAATGAATATCTTATAAAGATGGAAGGAAATCCGACACTCAATTTTTTGGAAGAAATCATCGAACAGGGCCTCAGCGAAGGCACCTACAAAAGCATTCTGACGCGCTTCCCGCCAGAGCCTAACGGCTATCTCCACATCGGCCATGCCAAGTCTATTTGCCTCAATTTCGGCCTCGCTAAAAAATATGGCGGCAAGACCAATCTGCGCTTCGACGACACCAACCCGGTGAAGGAGGACACGGAGTATGTGGACTCGATACAGCAGGACATCCGCTGGTTGGGCTTCGAATGGGCGGGTGTCCACTATGCAAGCGACTATTTCGACCAACTGTATGAGTGGGCCGTGCTGCTCATCAAGAAGGGGCTGGCATATGTTGACGACAAGACGCAGGAGGAAATACGCGTCGGACGCGGCACAGTGACCGAGCCGGGCAAGAACAGCCCCTACCGCGACCGCACGGTGGAGGAGAACCTCGACCTGTTCGAGCGGATGAAGGCAGGCGAGTTTGAGGACGGCACCAAGGTGCTGCGCGCCAAGATAGACATGGCGCACCCCAACATGCAGCTGCGCGACCCCATCATGTACCGCATCCTGCACGCCGACCACCACCGCACGGGCAGCAAGTGGTGCATCTACCCCATGTACGACTTTGCCCACGGACAGAGCGACTCGATTGAGAATATCACCCACAGCATCTGCACGCTGGAGTTCGACATACACCGTCCGCTCTACGACTGGTTTATCCAGCAACTGGGCATATACCCCAGCCACCAGTACGAGTTTGCCCGCCTGAACATCAACTATACGGTGATGAGCAAGCGCAAGCTGCTGCAGCTGGTGAAGGAGGGCTATGTGAGCGGATGGGACGACCCCCGTATGCCGACCATCTGCGGCTTCCGCCGCCGTGGCTACACGCCCGAAAGCATCCGCAACTTCTGCGAGGACATCGGCGTGGCCAAGCGCGACAACATCATCGACTATGTGCGTCTGGAGAACAGCCTGCGCGACCACCTCAACAAGGTGGCCCCGCGCCGCATGGCAGTGCTCGACCCCGTGAAGCTGGTTATCGACAACTACCCCGAAGGGCAGACCGAGATGCTGACCGCCGTGAACAACCCCGAGAACGAGGCCGACGGCACCAGAGAGGTGCCTTTCAGCCGCGAGCTGTACATAGAGCGCGAAGACTTCATGGAGGAGGCTCCCAAGAAATATTTCCGCCTGACGCTGGGACGCGAGGTGCGCCTGCGCTATGCCTATTTCGTCACCGCCCAGAGCGTGGAGAAGGATGCCGAAGGCAACATCACCTGCATCCACTGCACCTACGACCCCGCCACCCGTGGCGGCGACGCGCCCGACGGACGCAAGGTGAAGGGCACGCTGCACTGGGTGAGCGCACAGCACGCGATAGAGGCCGAAGTGCGCCTGTTCGACCGCCTGTTTGCCACCGAAGCTCCCGACGAGGCCCCCGAAGGCAAGACCTTCCTCGACAATCTGAACCCCGACAGCCTGCAAGTGTTGCAGCACTGCAAATTGGAGCCCTCGCTGGCCGATGCCCACATGGTGACGAACGACAAAGGCATCGAGGAGCCGATGCGCTACCAGTTTGAACGCATGGGCTACTTCTGCACCGACCGCGACAGCTCGCCCGAACACCTGGTGTTCAACCGCAGCTGCTCGTTGAAAGACACTTGGGCCAAGATTAAGTAAGAAGTAAGAACTAAGAATTAAGTTATTGTATGAAGATATCCTACAAATGGCTGCGTGAGTATGTCGACACCGACCTCACCCCCAACGAACTCGACGACCTGTTGACCTTTAGCGGACTGGAAATAGAAGGCGTGGAAAAGGTAGAGAGCATCAAAGGCGGACTGGAACATGTGGTTATCGCCCAGGTGCTGACCTGCGAGCCCCACCCCGACAGCGACCACCTGCACCTGACTACGGTGGATGTCGGCACCGACACGCCGCTCCATATCGTGTGCGGCGCGCCCAACGTGGCTGCCGGACAGAAGGTGGTGTGTGCCCAGATTGGCACCAAGATTTACACCTCCGACACCGAGTTTTACGAGATTAAGAAAGGCAAGCTGCGCGGCGCAGTGAGCGAGGGTATGCTGTGTGCTGCCGACGAGCTGCAGCTGGGTTCGGACCATGCCGGAATCATGGTGCTGCCCGACGACGCACCCGTGGGCATGCCCGCCAAAGAGTATTTCCACTTGGAAGAGGACTACACCCTTGAGGTGGCCATCACCGCCAACCGAAGCGACGCCACCAGCCACATAGGCGTGGCCCGCGACGTAGTGGCAGTGCTGAACACCCGCAACGGAGAGAACAAAAAGATTATTTGGCCCGAAGTGGCCGACCTCTCGCAGGCAAAGAATGGTGCCGGAGTAGTCAGCGTCACCGTGGAAGAGCCCACCCTCTGCCCCCGCTATACGGGCATCACGCTGGAGAATGTGCATGTGCAGGACTCGCCCGAATGGTTGCAGAACAAGCTGCGCACCGTCGGCATCCGCCCCATCAACAACGTGGTAGACATCACCAACTTTGTGTTGATGGAAGTGGGCCAGCCGATGCACGCCTTCGATGCCGACATGATTAAGGGCAACCATGTGGTAGTGCGCCGCCTGCCGCAGGACACCCCCTTCGTCACCCTCGACGGAGTGGAGCGCAAGCTCGACCAACGCGACCTGATGATATGCAACGAGGAAGAGGGAATGTGCATAGCGGGCGTGTTTGGCGGCGAGAAAAGCGGCGTGACGCATGAGACCAAGCGCGTGTTTCTCGAGAGTGCATACTTCAACCCCATGACCATACGCAAAACCTCGAAACGTCACGGCCTGAAGACCGATGCCTCGTTCCGCTACGAGCGTGGCTGCGACCCCAACATCACCATGTGGGCACTGCAGCGCGCAGTGAAGCTGATGCAGGAACTGGCGGGAGCCACCGTTGCCTCGGAGGTGGTGGACATTTATCCCACCCCCATCCCTCGCGCCGAAGTGGACATCAACTATCGCCGCATATTCAATCTCATCGGCCAAGAGCTGCCCATCGATGCCATTCGAACGGCACTGGCCTCGCTCGACATTGAGATAGTGGCTGAGACCGCCGAGGGCATGTCGCTCCGCATCCCCACCTGCAAGGTGGACGTTACCCGCGAATGCGACGTGGTAGAGGAGATTTTGCGCATCTATGGCTACAACAACATCCATGTCGACGCACGCGTTAGCAGCTGCCTCTCCTTCTCCAAGAAGCCCAACCCCCGCCAGCTGCAGAACATCGTCAGCGACATGCTCACCTACAACGGCTTCAGCGAGATAATGAACAACTCGCTCACCAAATCGGAATACTACGACGGCAACCCCGATTTTCCTGCCACACAATGTGTGCATATTCTCAACCCACTGAGCAAGGAGCTCAACGTCATGCGGCAGACCCTACTGTACAGCGGACTGGAATGCATTGTGCGCAACCTTAACTACAAAATTCCAGACCAAAAGCTCTACGAATTCGGCAACACATACATTCGGACAGGAAACGAGGGGGAGAAGGTGACCGACAGATACTGCGAGACCCAGCACCTCTCCATCTTTATGACCGGCTCCACCTGTCCCGAAAGTTGGAAGATGCCGACCACGCCTGTCGACTTCTACCACCTCAAGGCGCAAGTGATGAACATCCTACACCGTATGCGCACCAACCTAGGCCGCATCGAGACCGTTCCCACCACGCTGCACTATTTCTCCGAAGGCATCGACCTGGTGTTCCGCGACAGCAAGAAAACGCTCTGCACTATGGGCCGCCTCAGTAAGGAAACCCTCAAACGCATGGACTGCAAGCAAGAGGTCTTCTATGCCGACATCAACTGGACACTGATGCTCAAAAGCTATCCCACCAAAGACGTGCAGTACACCGAGGTGCCTAAGTTCCCCGAAGTGCGCCGCGACCTAGCACTGGTGATGCAGAAGAAAGTGACCTTCGCCGAGATTGAACAGGTGGCATTCAACACTGAGAAAAAACTACTTAAACGCATCAGCCTGTTCGACGTATACGAGGGCAAGGGTATCACCGAAGGCATGAAGTCGTACGCTGTCAGTTTCATTCTGCAGGACAAGGACAAGACCCTTACCGACAAGCAGATTGAAGCTGTCATGGCCAAGCTCCAAAAGAACCTCGAAACCCATCTGGGTGCCAAAATCCGTTCATAATCTTGACCAAAGGTCTTATACAATATGATGTGCGCGTACTGCTCGCCCTACAGCAAGCCATCAGTGGGAAAAAAGAATTCTTCCAATGGCTTGTCGATGCTGGTTATCCCGAACTGGCAGCCTTCTCCAACTTCCTACAGGACGATGTGGAGGCCGAGCAGTGGCTCGTACAGCACAACTACCACTGGCTGGGCATCATCAGCCATGCCATCGACGGCGACGAACGCTCCCGCCAATGGGTGCGAGACAACCTACACGAGGCCAACCTCATGTTCGCCCTTGCCTGCCGCCGCGACGACAAAGCCATCTCATGGCTCAAATTCATGCACCTCGACATCCTCCTCCGCCTTGCCGACGAGGTTGCCGACCTTCGTTACAAACAAGAACTAGACACCAGTTTCCCTTACAAAATGCGTTTCTGAACATGGAGAAAAAATTTAGCAAACACAACCAAGCACAAGAGGACCGTCCCGCCACGAATCGCAAACGTCCGCATATCGATAAACGGAAGCCTCTCGTCCGCTCTACCGAGCCATCCGACGACGAACGTCCTTCACGCTACGGCCAGAATAGCGGCAAACCGGCCAGAAAGCCTGCCATCGATGGCGAGCAACGCCCCAAGCCCTCTCGCGGGAGCAACCGTCGCGGCGTTCACACCAAGGATAAAAAGCAAGCCGGTGCCGACCGCCCCAAGAGGCATCCCGTGCCCAAGCCCAAAACCCCGCCACCCACGCCCAAGGAATACAACGGCACCATACGCCTCAACAAATACATCGCCAATGCCGGCATCTGTTCCCGTCGCGAAGCCGATAAGCTCATTGCCGCTGGCAGTGTGAGCGTCAATGGTCAGGTCGTCACCGAGATGGGCTATCAGGTGCACGAAGGTGACGTGGTCAACTACGGTGGTGAGACTCTCCGTTCCGAACGCAAACGCTACTTCCTGCTCAACAAGCCCAAAGGCTTCATCACCACTGTCGACGACCCGCAAGAGCGAGAGACCGTGATGATGCTCATCGACGGGGCCTGCAAGGAACGCATCTATCCCGTAGGCCGCCTCGACCGCAACACCACCGGCCTCCTCCTCTTTACCAACGACGGCGACCTAGCCCGCCGCCTCACCCACCCCTCTACAGGTGTGTATAAAATCTACCAAGTGGAACTCGACCGCCCCGTCACCCGCGAGGACATGCGCCAGCTCCTCGAAGGCATCGAACTCGAAGACGGCCCCATCCATGTCGACGACATACAATACTCACAGACCGCCAATGACAAACGCGTCGTCGGTGTAGAACTCCATAGTGGCAAGAACCGCATCGTCCGCCGCATGTTTGAGCATCTCGGCTACAACATCCACAAGCTCGACCGCATCGTCTTCGCCGGCCTCACCAAGAAAGACCTCCCACGCGGACGCTATCGCGAACTCACCCCTCAAGAAGTCGGCTACCTCAAAATGATTTGACCCCGAAAGAAAACGCCTGCGTTTTCGACACCTCACAAACAACACAAACTGCTCACATGGCCAAGCTCATCCTCTTTCCCGTACCCATCGGGGCCGACGATTCCAGCACCTCGCTGCCTCCCTATAACCGCGAGATGCTTAACACTTGCCATATCTTCATTGTCGAAAACATCCGCACTGCCCGCCGCCACCTAAAGGCTATGGGCTACACCCATCCCATCAACGAGGTCACCTTTCTCGAACTCAACGAACACACCTCCCCTACCGAAACCACACACTACCTCGACCCCATTGCCCAAGGCCACAACATAGGCCTCATGTCCGAAGCCGGCACCCCTTGCATTGCCGACCCAGGCAACCTCATCACCTCTATGGCACAACGCAACGGTATCGACATTCTGCCCCTTGTCGGCCCCAACAGCATCATCCTTGCCCTCATGGCATCGGGGTTCAACGGGCAGAACTTTGCCTTCAACGGCTACCCGCCCATCGACGACAAAGGCCGCCTTGCTCTCATCCGCACCATCGAACAGCGCATCCACCGCGACAGCCAGACCCAAATCTTCATCGAGGCACCCTACCGCAACGACAAACTGCTCCACTTCTTCGCCTCTCGCCTACAACCTTTCACACGCATCTGCGTCGCCTGCGACCTCACCCTCCCTACCCAATACATCCGCACCCGCCTTGCACGGCAATGGCTCACCGACCCACCTCCTCTGCACAAACGTCCGACCATCTTCCTCCTCTACAAATAACCCACCCCTATAAAGTCTATAGCATCTATAATATCAATAATAACAAAAACAAATCATCATGAACAAATTCGATCCCGCTACCGCCATCCAGCGTCTTGATGGACGCGATGCCAACCGTGGTGTGAACCCCGCCATCTGCGATTCCGCCACCTTCACCTTCCCTGAGGCCCACCTCATGACCGAGACCTTCCACGGCGAAACCGAAGGCTTCTTCCTCTACAGCCGCCACTGGAACCCCTCCAACCTTGCCCTCTGCCAGGCTCTCGCAGCTATGGAAGGCACCGAGGCTGCCTGGGTCACCGGTTCCGGCCTTGCCGCCATCACTAGCGCACTCATCCACGAAGTCAAGACTGGCGACCACATCATCAGCTCCATGACCACCTATGGCGGCACCTTTGCCTTCTTGGCAAACTACCTGCCCAAGTTTGGTGTCGAAACCACTTTCGTCAACATGCAGGACCTCAAGGCTGTCGAAAAGGCTCTCAACGAACACCCCAACACCAAGGTCGTCTACACCGAGACCATGAACAACCCCCTCCTCCGCATTGCCAACATCCCTGAACTAAGCAAAATGGCCCACGCCCACGGAGCCAAGCTCATTGTCGACAACACCTTCACCCCCATGATTTTCAGCCCCTGCAAGTTGGGTGCCGACATCACCGTCTACTCTATGACCAAATACGTCAACGGCACCAACGACTGTGTTGCCGGCGCCATCTGCGGCAGTGCCGAATACATTGGCAGCCTCATCGATGTCAACAACGGCACCTGCATGCTCCTCGGCCCCGTGCTCGACCCCATGCGCTCCGCCTCCATCCTCAAGAACCTCCACACCCTCCACATCCGCATGAAAAAACACGGCGAAAACGCCATGTATCTTGCCAAACGCTTCAAAGAAGTAGGCTTCAAATACAACTATCCCGGTCTGCCTGAGCATCCCGACCACGAGCTCTTCAACGCCATGCGCAACGAAGGCTACGGCTACGGCGGCATGATCTCCATCGACATGGGCACCGCCGACAAGGCCAGCCGCATCATGGAAATCATGCAGCGCAAGGGTGTCGGCTACCTCGCCGTCAGCCTCGGCTACTTCAAGACCCTCTTCTCCAACTCCGGCAAGAGCACCAGCTCCGAAGTGCCCGAAGACATCCAAAAGGAAATGGGCATGAGCGAAGGCCTCATCCGCTTCTCTATGGGTCTCGACAACGACATCGAAGCCACCTTCCAGCTCATCAAAGAGTCTGTCGAAGAAAGCAATCGCTAACCCACCGCCCTCACGGGCATCATACCACAAGGGGTTCGGCCTTCGCCGAACCCTTTTATTATTGTCGTGTCGCCACAGCCGAATCCTAGATTGGCTCACGTCTCGGCATCTGCCCGACGAAGCAGACATCCACAATATGTCTTTGTATTTGTCTTGTTTAAGCCAGTACTCCCCTATTCTATGGACGCTGCAAAAGTACGCCTCTTTTTTCTATCCGTTACCGTGTTCATAGCGTACCTGATGGTTTTAGTATTCCGCTCCTCGGCTCCCCGCCTCGCTCGCTGGCGAAATCTCCACTGGAGATTTCTTTCTCTTACCGCATCTTACATTAACACATTCAAGCATTCTACCGATTGGGACCTGTTTGAAGTATGAAGCAAGAGCTAAGATGTGATATGCCGCCTCAAAACTTCTTAGTCCTTGGCTCTTATTCTATACTTTACAAATGATACACATACCCCACCGTCACGCCATAGTTCTGGTTGGCATACAGGCGGTAGTGCCTGTCTGACGGCATCATTCCAATCCAGTCCTCGGCATAGTAGGCGTAGGGGGTTACAACCACACGTGCCTCAAAACCCACCTTGATGGTGCTGTGCCCCGACAGCCGGAAACGCCCGCCCAGCGAGACCATCGCTCCTCCGTGCCACCACTTCATCACGGTGGAACCCGAACGGCCATACGGTGGGGGTAGCAGATTGTTGCCTCCATGCAAGGGTATTCCTCGTTCCACAATCAGACCGCAACCCGCGTAAAACCACTTTTGATGATACTCCACAGTTATGGGCAGATCCAGCACCGCTCCGTCCCAATTGTGCACAAACGATTTCCAAGTAAGTCTAATCATCGGAGAGGAACTATAATAGCCACCGCCATCACTATCCCACAAAAATAGCCCCCGCCTGCGAGCACTTACCCCTATTCCTACCATCCATCTCTCCGAAAGGTCGTACCCTAACATGACACTACAATTGCGCCCTTCCCAGCCAAATTCGCCAATCCCCTCATCAAACTGACTATAGTTGAACACTCTTTCCCATCCTTCAAAGGGTGGCCAGATATCGTTCGTATACATAACACCAACATCCGCCTCCACCGACATTCGGTTCCACCATTTCGACACCGTGTCCCCCTCGTCCCATGCCATCGATGCCGTCGGCACGATGACCATTACTAGTAAAAACAATCTACTTTTCATGCCTAATTATTATTACTATTGTTACACTTACATATTCTTACATCCGAAACCTACCTCTTTATCAGCCTTTTGGTAACAACGCTGCCATCCGAGAACCTTACCTCCATCATGTATACGCCTAAAGCCAAAGAACCAATGTCAATTGTACCTCTTCGCGTACCATCCTTCGGACAATCCACTCTGCGCAACTGCTTTCCCGTAATATCATATAGCACGACATTGTCTATTGAGGCACTCGACATAATGTTGACATAGTCCGTCGACGGGTTTGGATAGATTGTAAGCGAAACTTCATCTGCCCCCACCTCAACACCTTCATCCACCGTCGCATTTTCTCCATCAACGCCTCTACCTGCGCAATAAGCAGGCTCCGACACCCCTCTGCCGGATATGCCACCTATCATATCTGGGAAAATGTATGCCGTAAAATTAACACCACTACAGAAGCCATCTGTCAACAGCACATATTCTCCGGCACAATATTGCACCGGCACTTGGTTATCGACATACTGGCAGTCGGATTCTATACCATGTATTGCATACACCGAAACTGGAAACTCTTGGTTGTTATGCATTTCCTGCAAAGTCTCACAGTCGGTCTCGATGTCGTAATACAAATCGTCTGCATTGTTGACACCCACGGCATCCCATGCCGCTATCGTGGACTGAAATTCGATGGAATGGACTCCAAACAACTCTGCGGCAGACATTATTGCCCCGTTCCTCGCATCCGCATAGTCGCAGGAACTGTTCATGTAATACACCATGTTATAATAAGCAATCATGGCGGCCTTCTCTCGCCCGATACCCTGAACCTCGTACGCATCATTGTTGTCATTCACGCCTTCCCCTCCTTCTGCCAACAGATAGAACCAATAGTTCTGAACACCACAGTTTGTATGAACTTTAATAGATTCGTCATCACCCGTATACCACATATCACCTTGATATGTATCGGGTTGGTCTTTTTGATTGGGGTCACTCATATTTCTCAATCCGGTATGGTCTGTCGTGACTTCTTTACCCACGATATAGTCTCCACCATCACTCAAGACATAAAATTCAATCATGGTCCCAAATATATCTGCAAATGACTCATTTAACGAGCCAGCCTCACCACTTGTCCCTAAACCAGCGGTACACGTAACTATGGCATGTGTCAGTTCATGTCCAACCACATCTAACGAGACAAAAGGATAAAATGTGGGATTATTATTATTAGAAATCACACCACTCACCATAAACCCCTCTGACATAAACCCCTTTTGACACAAAATCCTCCATGCAGCCACGATAACTCGCAGGGTCACACTGACGGAAATCCTTACTCCATCCCCTCGCCTCCCCTATTGAAAATCCGTCGCCGGTGGTCACATGGAAAAAACGAACCGTGGAGAACCAACCGTAGCCACCATAAAGACACATGTATACAACCTCTCCATTATAACTATATTCGCCCATCCCAAGGAGGATTCTATCTTCGTACCCTCCGTTGTCAATGATTCTTTGGATGGCGGGCGGGACATCATACTTCTCCTTGCCGCACGACGTGAACGTCAGAAATGTCATCATTATGACCATAAGGCCCAATAGGCCTCTTCTCTTTGTTGCCATAGTATATCTATTTTTCGTTATTGGACTTCAGTTCGTCAATCTGCTTCTGCAACTCTATAACGTGCAGGGTCAGCTCCTCCACTTTCTGCAGCAGCACCTTGTTCATCTCGCCCAGCGACAGGCCTCCCTCCTCCACCTCCGTGGCGGACGGCACATCGGGCAGATGGCCATGCTCCCTGATGTACGCCTCCGTCTCCGACAGGCTCCGCAGGCGGTAGTCCGCGCCAAACACATAGTCCGGCCACCCCGTCAGCGTCACCTTCACCTCCTTCGCCATCAGCAGACCTTCCGCGCACAGCCGCAGGACGGGCTGGTTGATGCCCACTCCCAGCGTCGTGTAACCCTGTCCTCTCATTGACACGAACGCAATCGCAAAGATTGCAACAAAAAGTAACTTTTTCATAGTCTTACTTTTTTAATGTTAATACTTGTTTTTTCACTACGTCTTCTTCGCCCCTTGCCATATAGACTCAAAATGTCCGTTTTTGTGGCAGTTCGGCAGGCTGTTTAACATGGTTTAACCCTTATTTTTGTGCGGGCTTCCTTCTTTTTGATTCATGATACTAAACACAGGTTCTATATTCATACCAACCGGGGGTCGGGGACCGGGGGTGCGCGGCGGCAGGCCCCCGGTCCCGGCTCCCGATGCCCGGCTCAGTCTATCACCAGCCGACGCGTGCCGGTGCCGACGGCCGTCGTCAGCGTCACGAAGTAGGTGCCGGCGGGCAGCCCCGACACCTCCAGCGTGGCCCGGCGCGTCCCCGCCG
>CAZTVH010000018.1:0-15562 GCA_964616965.1 uncultured Bacteroidaceae bacterium
GGTTGGCCCAGATACCGCTAGCCTGACGATAGTTCTTAGCGACGAAGAAGACGCAGCCGGCAAGCTCAAGTTCGTTCCACTGACGCTTGGTCAGGCTGGCACCAGTGGTGTAGGCAGGTCCATTGTAGCCTTCGGGGAAGAGAAGCATACCGGTCTCATTCACGAAGCTAAGGGTGACCATGATAGGATTGTGGTTGGTGAGGAGGTTTGCCATCTCGGTCTGGGTGAGCGTACGCCAGCCACTGTTGGTATTGCTGCCGTTAATGTTGATGTTACCCCACTCGTTTACACCAGAAAGAGAGGTTTCGGTGCAGTAAGCATACTCTCTATTGACGGGCCACACATAGATGTCGTTACCCACATAGCCTCTTGCAGGGTTGTGGTAGCCTCTGTAGTAGAAACCGTTGGCACCCCATGCGAAAAGGTCGCGGTCGTAAGGAATGTTATAGTCTTTGTTCTGGTAGCGGCCACGGAAATCCCACTGGTTGCTTGCAAACTGCCAATACTGCCACTGGGCGGCAATGTATTCGAGGTTACCCTTTGAGAATTGGACATACTGGGGAGCAGAGGTGGTACCCACGTTGTAGCGGAAGATGGGGGCTGTGAAATCAGCACTGTTGAGTGTGATGTCGAGAACATTGTAGCGTGAGCGGTTGAGGGTGAGGTTTTGGTCGGTGTTGACGCGATACTCGTATTTGGTACCATTAGAGTAGAACGTCATGTTGAAAGTCTTGTAGGTCTGAGCAGGGAGATACATCTCAACACGCTGAGGCGTGCCATTGGTCTGGAAGGCGGTACGGAATTTCAGAGTGGTAGTCTTGGTGCCGTGAGACTGAACGTCATAACCGATGGAGTTGTATGACAAGGGGGAGTTGGTGTTGTTCATGTTGATGGTGAAGATACCATTGAGGTATTTGTCGGTGGTGATGCTGATGCTGTCGATAGCGATGTCGCCCCGAATGTTCATTCTCACCAAAGCGCAGAGGTTGCGCCACACGAAGTCGTTGACAGTACCTTTTGCATACAGGGGAGCGTGGTCAAGTTCGCCAGCGACAGTGTTCTGCACTTTAGGCAGGTTGACCTGATCGTTGCGGTAGTTGCGGACAACGGAGGTAGGATAGATGCCGACAAGGGGAGCGTTGTTGGCATTGAACACATTGCTCACGTTATTTACAAAACTGAGAGTAAAATCAGTACCGTTAGTAGTAGTACCACGATACTTGGCAACGCCCAATCTGCTATCGATGACGTAGACCTCATCGCCGTTGTCCCAATAGGTGCTGTTTCCAACAACATGGGTTTTAATATCATTCATAACCTCAGACTCCTCGAAGGTCATGTTGAGTTCAGGGGCATTTACAGCCTCTTCCTTGTTGCAGGAAGTCATTGTCATCGCAACAGCGGCAATGGCAAAGATAGACATGAAAATTTTCTTCATAATTAATTGAATTTAATGTTATTTACTTTTTTTCGTGTACTTGTTCAAAAGGAGGGTTCCTGACTGGAATTTGGAATATGTTGTTGTGAATTCCAATCGGGAACTCCCCCTTAGCAGCCTCTAATGATTAGTCGAACATGCCGGCGGGAATTTGCTCGCTACCATCGCCATTATCTCCATCATTGGGTTCCCAACCTTCGATGTTAACAGGCATGTTGCTGTGGGGGTCAGTGGAGCTGCTGCCACTAGTCTGGAAACCCTTCTCAACGCGAGCGTTCAGAATCTCAACCATTGGAGACATGTAATTTTTCTTGTTCATTTCTTTCATTTCTCTTTTTTGATAATAGTTTTTTGTTGATAATAAAATTAATTTTCGCTCAAATGTACTGGATGGTAATGTGATACACATAATGCCATCCATTCATTTCTGCTGCAAAGATACGAACATTATTTTGTTCAACAAATTTTTTTTTCTCTTTTTTTGTTTTTTTTGATTGTAATCTCTCGAATTTCGACAAGGAGTTACTTCTGTCCAGCGTGGCTCACTCCGTTCTTCGCTCCATCGCGGCTCGTTTTTTGCTTCATCTCCGCTCCAGAGAGTGGAGAACGACCTCGCAAGGGACCGTAATTGATGGGTGGCAGGTGGAAAGGATAAGAGACGGCAGGGTTCGACAATTTATCTTGCCTCAGTGATGGGGTGGGTGGACAGTCGCCACCAATGACGTTCAAAAAGGCAGCACGGTTTTCTTCCATAGGCATTTGGTGTTGGGTCTGTGCGGAATATTTTTTTTATGAGGTGTGAAATAAAATGACTGGTAGTGCGTTATTCATTCAAGTTATTTGTGTTTAGTAAAATTGGTTGAATAGGTTTGTAGAAGTCTCATGTCCTCTGCCGGAAATATCCTCTGTCATGGTTTTGTTGCCCTTCTCAATCGTGAAGGGCAAAAGTCAAACAATTGTAATAAGCATAGCCGCCTGTCTGCTGTGTGCTATGTGTGCCATTGCTTATTGCGTCCAACGTTGAATGGTATGTTTTGCACGCCGTTTGCCAATCCGCTATGAGGCTTTTTTATGATTTGCCTGAACTCATAATAATGAAATATAACTTATATTTATAATTAGCGAAATGAAAGTAAAGATAGTGAAGAGTAATTGGTTTAGAGTGGTCTTGCTCCTGTTGGCGTTTGCTGTCGTTGTGTATATCGCCAGCATACTGTTTGCCTGCGGATTGGGGTTTAAGAAACGAACAATGCTCTTGCGACTAGTCTATATGGTGGCCTCTGTTGCGTGGGTGTTCTTCACTGTGCGTTGGCTCTGCCTTAAGTATGATTTTGCAGGGTTGTGGCGGGGCATGGTTAACGACCTCTATAGCCATCAGGAGGATTTCGTGCTCAAGATTCATCGCGACTATCAGGAGTTGGTGTCGCATTATCCTCTTGCCATAGCTGAGTACGAGTCGCACTGCTGGACGCAGGATCCGCGGCCTTCCACACCTGAGATAATGGAGTCGGCCTTGGCGATAAGTGAGTTGGAGTGGATTGAGCGAGAGAAGCGTGCCCGCGAGAAGATGAAGGAGAAGCACGGCAAGAAATGAGTAGGAAGGTCTTTGTCAGCGGCTGCTATGACCTGCTTCACAGCGGGCATGTCGAGTTTTTTCGACAGGCGGCAGAATATGGCGATTTGTATGTGGGCATCGGGTCGGACGAGACGATTTTGCATTACAAGAACCATAGGACGCTCTATCCCGAACAGGAACGCCTCTTCATGGTGAAGTCTATCCGATATGTGAAGGATGCCTTTGTCAATCAGGGCAGTGGAATCTTGGACTTTGTCCCCACACTCGACATCGTTAATCCCGACATCCTGCTGGTGAACAGTGACGGCGACTCGGAGGCCAAGCGTCAGCTCTGTCGAGAGCGTGGCATGGAGTATATAGTCTTGGAGCGCACTCCTCACGAAGGGCTGGCGGGGAGGTCGTCTACAGACTTGAAGAGGCAGACGTGCCAGCTGCCCACCCGCTTAGACCTTGCCGGCACATGGATTGACCAGCCTTATGTGAGTTGCTTCGCACCGGGGTGGGCCATTACCATTTCGTTGGTGCCGACATTCGAAATACGCGAGCGCTGCGGCCTCTCCACTTCGACCCGTAACCAGATTAAGCGCATCTGGCCTTATCAGTTGCCTAAGATGGATGCCGAGATGCTGGCTCGGCTGGTGTTCTGTTTTGAGAATAGTCCCGAACGCGAGGATGGCATTATCAGCGGGGCACAGGATGCAATAGGCATTTGTGTGCCAGGGCTCTGCCGTCATTATTACGACAATCATTTCTGGCCTGAGGAAATAGAAACGTGCCACGACGAGCGGGTGCTCTCCTGGCTGGAGGAGCATTTGGCTATGGTGCCGATGGAGCCTCGCCGTCCCGACTGCAATGTTTTGGATGGCAGGGATATCACTGAGCCCAAAGTGAGAAGTCTGGCGCAAGCGGCCGAGGATTGTTGGAACGCCATATTGGCATGCGACCTGCAGGCGTTTGCCAAGGCCTACAGGGCATCGTTCGATGCGCAAACAGCCTTGTTCCCAGCCATGATACAAGGGAAGGTGCAGGATTATATCGACAGGTATTCCGTTTTGCCCGATGTGCTGGCGTGGAAGATGCCCGGTGCCGGAGGGGGAGGCTATTTGGCAATGGTGGTTGACGATGCGGGACGGTTTTGTGCAGACCATGCGGAGGCTATCCGGCTGGTGATTCGTAGGAAAGGAGAAATGTAACATCTCATGGGTACCAATAATACTATACCGAGGTCTTATCTCAGACCCTTTGTGCTCGTCACCCTGTTGTTTCTATTATGGGGACTGGCCAACAATATGACCGATACATTGTTGTCGGCATTCAAAAAGATTATGTCGATGAGCGACACACAGACTTCGCTTATCCAGTTTGCCTTTTATGGGGCTTACTTCTGTCTGGCGTTGCCTGCTGCCCTGTTTATCCGCAGGCATAGCTATAAGAGCGGTGTGGTTTTGGGCCTATGCCTGTATGCCGGGGGTGCCATCCTCTTTATGCCTGCCGCCAGGACGGCTAGCTATGCCTTCTACCTGATTGCCATCTATATCATGGCTGGTGGATGTTCGGTGTTGGAGACCACTGCCAACCCATATATTCTTTCGATGGGCCCGACGGAGACTGCCACACGTCGGCTCAACATCGCGCAGGCGTTCAACCCCATAGGTTCCATTCTGGGCATTGTGTTGAGTAAGGTGTTTATATTGAAAGACATTTCGCTCTATTCCATTTCGGGGACCTACATGACGTTGGGCCTCGTCCTGTTGGGCATACTTATCGTGATGATGCTGGTGAAAATGCCTGAGGGACGGGACGACAATGGCGGGTTGGCCAGCGGTGGCTCTATCTCGGCCACGGTGCGTCGCCTATGGGCCAACAAACGCTATCGCCGTGGTGTGGTGGCACAATTCTTTTATGTCGGAGCTCAGATTGGGGTGTGGAGTTTCACCATCCGTATCGTAATGCAGGAGCTGGGTGTGGTCGAGGCCGAGGCTGCCAATGTCTATCTGGTTGCCATCGTCGGATTCTGTGTGTCTAGGTTTGTCTATACCTGGCTGATGCGATTTTTTGCTCCGTCTAAGTTGTTGCTATTTGGCTCTCTCATGTCTTTGGTGTGTGCCTTAGTTGTTGTGTTGTCGGCTGGGTCGGGTTGGCTGTTGGTCACATTTCTGGTTCTTATCAGTGTCTTTATGAGCCTGATGTTCCCAACCATCTATGGTCTGGCGTTGGAGAATGTTGAGCGGGCAGATTTGGGCGGTTGTGCCGGCGATGCCAAGATAGGGGCATCGGGACTTATCATGGCAATACTGGGGGGAGCCTTGTTGACACCCCTGCAGGGCATGATTAGCGACTATTATTCCATCTACGCCTCCTTCGTGGTGCCAGTGGTGTGCTTCGCTGTGGTCCTTTTGTATTCGTTCTATTCAATTCGTACCGATAAATGAAACGTTATTGCCAAACCCTTGAACTTGCCAACGACGAGGAGCTGATACGCAAGTATGTTGAAGTCCACTCCCATGTATGGCGCGAAGTGATGGACGGTCAGCGTGAGGTGGGAATCCTCGACATGCAGATATACCGCTATCAGAACCGTGTGTTTATGATATGCGACACCGTTGACGATTTCGACTGGGAACGCGATATGGCGAGGCTAGCCGCCCTGCCCCGTCAGGCGGAGTGGGAAGCATATGTGGCGCAATACCAAGGCTGCGACCCGTCGCTCCCCTCTGCTTCCAAGTGGCATTTGATGGAACAAATATATCATCTCGAATAGGCAAAAAATGCCTTCTTTATCACTAAAATCTAGTTTTTTGATACGAAAAGTAGCAGTAGGAGTAAAAAATATTTCTCTGACAATCAGAGTAAAGTGAGCCGAAGTAAAAAAAAACTTTGCTAATTGAAAAAATAGTAGTACTTTTGCACCCACTTTTGAGAGGAACAAACCTCCTCTCTAGAGAGAAAAAAGGTGATTGTCCATTGGTGTAATGGTAGCACATCTGACTCTGGATCAGCCAGTCTAGGTTCGAGTCCTGGATGGACAACAAAAAAGCCCGCATCCATTTGGTTGCGGGCTTTTTGTTGGCTTTTATTGCTCAACTCTTTTCATTTCCCATGAGTCTTTGCGACCGTTGGGGTAGGTGTATGTCCAGATGAACCATTCGTGGTCGAGGCGTTCGATGTCGAAGGTGAACCAACGAGTTGAGTTAGGCAGGGTCTTCTTCTCAATCAGGCTGGCGTAGTTGACTATCCATGAGCTAACAACCTCGTTCATGAGGTCCATGTGGAACCCCTCGGCATGTTCGCTGAAAAGGAACTTGCCGTTCTCCACGCGCCACTGGCCTTGGCAGTAGTACATGAAATCGAACAGGTGGGTTTCGGTTTCAGCTGTCTCGGACTGCCATCCATTCAACTCTCTGACTTTGGTAGAAAGTGTGTGGTGCTGCAAAGCGGTGTCGGCATAGGTGCCGTCGGCATAGAAGTCCAGCGTTCCCGTTTCGTCGCAATGGATGGTGCCGTTGCCGTCGGGAGCAGCATAGTCCCACGAGTGGGTATACTCGTAATGTCCGGGAATATGCTGCTCTTCGGGTTTCAGTATCTGGCTGTGCAATGCCATAGGCAAAACAGCCAGCAGGGTGGTGAAAAAGAGTCGTCTCTTCATGCCTATTCGCTTGTGGTGCTGGTGCTACTACCGTCTTCGGAGCCTTCCTTCGAACGGTTCTCCAATTCCATCTTACCGAAGCGGAGAGTGATGCCGGCAGATATGTAGCGGCTGTTCAGTGTGCGGCTGTTGTTTTCGCTCAACAGATAGGGGTTGGTGTTGCTCGAACCAGAGCCGATAGTCTTGCCCCAGTTGAAGATGTCCTGCACGTTGATGTATGCCGACAGCTTACGCTTGAAGAAGTCGGCACGAACGCCGCAGTTGAGGAAGTACCTTGCCTTACGCTCGGCTGCCAGACTGATTGTAGGCGAGGAGTAGTTGGCAGATGCGAAGACTTGGTATTTGTCGAACAGCTTCACCCAGCAGTTCAAGCGGGTGCTCCACGACACCTTGTGGTTGTTCAGGTTCAGCCCGCTCTCTTCATGCTTGAAGCTGTAGCCGTAGTCATAGATGTTTGTGTAGAGTCGAACATTGAGGAACCCCGACGGGCGGAAGGTGACAAAGGCGGTTCCGCCTACACGGTAGGACGACCCCATGTTGTAAGGCACCGTAAATTGCACGATGCGGTCCAGTATCGGGTCTTCCTCGTCGGTCGAGCTGGTCAGGCTGCTAATCTCGTTGGTACTCAGCCGGGCGTAACCCTCCAAGCCCACATTTCCGAACGCCATGAAGTACTTGCTCCAACCTATTTCGGCGTTGTGGGTGTAGGAGTAGGTCAGGTCGCGGTTCCCCGTCGAGTAGCTGTCCACCGAATAGCGTTTGTAGGTGGTGAGGTTCTCCTCACCGGGGTGGCGCATACGCAACGAATAGTTCAACTTATAGTTGTGCAGGCTTTGTGTGCGGTACGACATGTGTATCGACGGGCTGAAGGTAAGGAAATTACATGCAGTGTCGTCGATAGTGAAAGGATAGGCCTCACTGCCGAAATAACTGAAGTCGATGTGCTCATACTGGGCACCCAGACCCAACTCCAATGTGAAGTTGCCCCAGCGGCGAGTCCATTCCGCGTCGGCTTCCACCGAATTCTCCATGTCGTCGAAGTTGTAGCTTCTCAGCAGGTCTCTCACGTTGGTGGTATGCGCGCTGTCGGACACATTGTATTTGCGCGAAGTGTTCTTCAGGCCGTAGCCCAGTCCGAACGACAGGTCTGTATTCTCGTTCACGGGGCGGTTGTAGCGCACGTCGGCGCTCAGGTCGTTGGTGTAATACTTATCCAGGTAGCACTTGTCGAAGTTCTGCCCCATTGTGTATTCCACCCCTTCGGAGTATTGGCGGATAAAGTCGTTCTGGCTGTTGCCGCTATTGATGTGTTCGTGGATGCTGGCACGGATGTTGTGTCCCTTATCGTCGAACTTGTGTGTGTAGTCAAGCCCCATCATGCCAAACCCGCTGTTGTTCGACGTGAGGTTGGTGTCGAAATAGTTAAACACCTCAGGCGTGGCCGTCAGGTAGTTCTCACGAGCGCGGGTCAGCAAGTTTTCCCCGCCCGAATGGCTGTAGTTGTAGTTGCCCATAAAGTCCAGGTCGGTCATGCTGTCGATGGCATAGCTGATGCGGGCAAAGATGTTGCCGTTCAAACGGCTGTTGTTGCTTTGGTTGCTGCTGCTGTCCCACGAGGTCACTACAGTGTCGCCCGTGGTGGGGTCAAGCTTGCGATAGGTGGTCTTGCTCCAACCGTCGTTCTTGTTATAATGGTAACGTCCGCTGGCGTAAAGGTTCACCGACAGTTTCTCGTTGGCCCAGGTATACGACACCCAAGGCGACACAAAGGGCTGTGTGGCCCCATTCACACCGAAACTGATGAAATGGTTGCTCTTGATATAGGCTGAGGTGATGATGTTGATGACCGCCTCGGCGCTGGTGGCATACTTGGCCGATGGGTTGGTGATGGTCTCGATTCGGTCTAGGGCGTTGGCGGGCAGGGTTTCGAGATAGGTCTTCAGGTTCTCCTCCGTCAGTTTCGACGGCTTGTCGTTCACCCAAATCTCCACGCTCGACACGCCGCGCAGCGTGATGTTGCCTTCGATGTCCACCTCCACTCCGGGCGCGTTCTGCAATGCGTCGCTGGTCGTTCCGGTCTGAATGGTGGGGTCGTCAGCCACATTGTATATCATCTTCTCGCCATCCATGGCATACAGGGGGCGCGATGCCGTCACCTTCACCTCCTTCAGCGTAGTGGCTCCCGGCACCAGCTTGATGGTGCCCAATGCCGTGTTGTTCGTCACCGTGAAGGGGTAGTATATGTTGGCATACCCGATGGCAGACACTCGCAGCAGCATCTCGCCTTGTGGCACATTCTGTATCTCGAAGTAGCCGTTCAGGTCGGTGATGCCCCCCTTCACCATCATCGAGTCGGCAGCGTTGAGTATGGCTATGTTCACATAGGGTATCGGCTCGTTGTTGGTGCTGTCCTGCAAGGTGCCCACCACCTTAAACAGGTCGCCCTCCCTCACTGCCTTCTTCTGGCGCACCTGTTGCGCTTTCTCGGTAGCCTGTTGGGCCTGATATTGTTTTCTCATGCGTTCACGGTCGCTCATCGAGGGCCGTCCACTGCCTCCCGGAGGGGGTCCCATAGGCCTGCCGCCGCCGAAGCCGCCTCCCGGCTGGGCGTAAGAGATAGAAGTGATAAACAAGAATAGTAGCAGCGTGGCTACCGAAAAAAGCTTGGTGTGTTTGATTGACATATGTTTTATGTTTTTAATCTTAGATGTAGGTAAGTATGGGAAATAACATTTTTATTGCGTCACGGGTCGTTTTTTTATCACAAACACCAACACGCATAGGGTTGTCAGCACCTCGGCTGCGGGAATGGCGAGCCACAGCCCCGGCACACCAAACAATCGGGGCAGCACCATGAAGGCCCCCACCAAGAACACGATGCCCCTCATCGTCGTGAATAAGATGGCCAGACCTGCGCGCTCGATGCTCTGCAGGTAGCCCACCACGCAGACGTTGACCGCCATAAACAGGAACCCCGTGGCATAATAGGGCAGTCCCTCCGAGGCCAAGGCATAGGCAGGTGCCCCCGTGCCGAGGAAGCACGACACCACCGTGGGCGCAAAGAAATAAAACACTCCCCCCACAGCCATACCCATCACCACAGACACCAGCAGGCTGAACCGTAGCGTGCGGTGCACCCTCTGCCGTTCGCCCTTGCCGTGGTTGAAACTGATGATGGGCTGTGCCGATGCCGCCACCGCGCTGTAAATCATATACACCAGCGGGAACAGATAGCACGACACGCTGTATGCCGCCACCCCGGTGTCGCCCAGATGCAGCTTAAACACCCAGTTGCCCGTCAGCATCATCACCGCAATGGCTATCTCACCCACAAAGCCCGACAGCCCCGTCTTGGCCATATAGCCTATGTTGCGAAGGGTCAGCAGCAGGCTCGTCGCGC
Source organism: uncultured Bacteroidaceae bacterium (assembly GCA_964616965.1). Taxonomy (GTDB): domain Bacteria; phylum Bacteroidota; class Bacteroidia; order Bacteroidales; family P3; genus Colimorpha. Next base: position 10,061 of record CAZTVH010000018.1, read on the forward strand.
TCATCTTCAGGCGGTAGAGGCGTAGTGTCTTTGCCCTGAAACACATATAGTATATCACCATGCCCGTGCCCACCAGTCCGCCAAGGTCCGTGGCCAGCGATGCACCCATCAGTCCCCACTGCAAGGGGATGATAAACAGATAGTCGAGCACAATGTTGACGATGGCGGGTATGATGTTGGACAGCATGGCATAGCGTGGCGACCCATCCAGCCTGATGGCAAACATGCCGATTGAGGTGACCATGTTGAGCAGGCAGGTGGGCAAAAACCATACATAATATTCCCGTGCAAAGGGATACAGCTGTCCGTCGGCCCCCAATAGGGTCAGCACCGTGTCGGGAAACAGGTAGCACACCGTGCCCGTCAGCACGGAGACGCTGATGCCTGCCGCGAACGCCTGCGTCACGTTGATGCGGGCGGCCTTCACGTTGCCGTGAGCCAGGTGGATGGCCGCCACCACGCTGGCTCCCACCCCCAGCATCATGCCCAGCCCGTTGATAAGCATCATTAGGGGGCCTATGAGATTGATGGCCGCGAGCCCATGCCCGCCAATGCCGTGCCCCACAAAAATGCCGTCGGTGAAGATAAACGCCATGTTGAACAGCATCCCCAGCAGCGTGGGGAAGAACATGCTGGCGAAAAGCCTCCTGATGTCGGAGTGCGCAAAGTCGATACTGTCTCTGTTGTCGTACATGATACTGTTTGTTAGCAGTAGTCTGGCCACTTTGTTGCCAGATTAGTATTTTGGATATCAGGTATTAATGTGTGTTGCCCAATTCCGTTTGAGTTTGCAAAGGTAAGAAAAAAAAACGAATCATGCGAAAGTGGCCCTGTCCTTTGGGTGGTTTCCTCCTTTCTCCGTTCCGTGTCTGCTCGATGCCCGCTTCATCCCCGCTTCCGGGAGCGGATAACGACCCAAAAGGCATCGAAACGCGGTGAAATAACGCTGGGAACGGTGAGAAGCGGCAAGAATCCGTGGCCATGTCAAAAAAAAAGTGTATTTTTGCAGCGTGAAAAAAAGAAAGGTTTGCAATATGAAAAAATGTTTGATTCTTTTGGCATTGTTCGCACTATGCGGTGTTGGGATGGGGCAGGAGGTGAGGCTGTCGACGTCGGTGCAGCCCGATACCGATTTGATTTTAATCAGGCATGCTGACGGATTGCATCAGGTGCAGCGTGAATTGACGCTGCTGACCGACCCGGCCGACGAATGGTGGACTGCCTTGGAGGAGGATGGGGTTAATACGGCGAAGTGGCAGCGCAAGTACGGGCGGATGCACTCGTGGCTGATAGGGGTGGATGCTGCCACGTTTTTGCGTGATGCGGAGTTCTCGCTGCCGTACACGAGGGGCTATACCGCCACGGGGTTCTTTGTGACACCGTATGCCAAGCACCTGATAGGGCGTGATGCGCAGATGACCTTTGGGGTGCACTTGGCTGGTGTGGCGGGTTCGGAAGGCATCCGCCAGTGGAAGCCGATGGTGCGGATGGAGTATAAGCCACACGACAATGTGCGGCTGGTGATGGGCTCGCTGTATGGTGCGTTGGCGCATGGGCTGTTTGAGCCGATGTTGGACCGCGAACGGTATATCTACGACCACTATGAGGAGGGGATGCAGATACTTGCCCAAATACCGATTGTGGGGTGGTTGGGACTGACGACCGACACATGGCTGCATTGGGAGGAGCTGTTGGAGCCGTGGCAGATGACGCAGGAGAGGTTTGCCTTGGGCAGCAGTAACGAGCTGTTGCTGTGGGGCTGGGCACGCAGCACGCAGCAAGGTGTGACGCTGTCGATGCCGTTCAGCTTTCTGGGCACGCACCGGGGCGGGCAGTTCTCGGCGTTGGACACTTGCATCGAGTCGCTGTTTAACGAGAATGTGGGTCTGCGGGTGAATGTGTCGTTGGGCAGAAGCAGTGCGCTGGCACTGGATGTGCCGGTGTTTTTCTATCAGGACATTTCACCTAGGAAGTGCCAGCAGTACGACAATGGGTGGGGAATGTGGCCGCAGGTGTCGTGCGACTTCCCGCTACCGAGTCGTGTACAGGTTTGCCCGTCGGACGATAGGCCGCACTGGCGCAGGGGCTGGAAGATGCTGTTGCAGGCGGGCTATTGGTATGGCTATCAGTTTATAGCTCCCCGTGGCAGTTATCTTTTCCAAAGTGTGAGCTGGCATAAGAAGGATTTTGCCGCGCCGGAGCGCGAGATGGCGACGGGCAAGGTGGCGTTGGAGAACGGCTACACGGGCAAGTTTGCACTGGGCTTGGACGTGGAGTTCTACTATGACCTGCGGGAGCGGGCGATGGATTTGGCTTTCGGGGTGTATATGAGGTATAGGCTCTAGGGCATCGGAGGCGAATGGCTATCGGCCCACGGCCGACCGTGTGGAACACGGTGGCACGAGTTTGAGAGAAAAGAAAAGCCCCCGACCAGAGCCGGGGGCTTTGTATAGGGGATTGCCTCGGTATTAGAGGACGGTGAATTTCACTGCGGAGCCGTTGAGGCGGTAGATGTAGTTGCCGGGGGCGTAGCCTTGGAGGTTGAGACGGTATTCCTTGGTGCCTGCGGGGACAACGACGTTCTCAATCAGTTTGCCATCGATGCCAAAGATGGAGAGGGTGGCGTTGAACGACAGGTCGGCAGGAATCATGATGTGGTCGGTGGCAGGGTTGGGGTAGGCGGGGGTGGGGGAGAATTCGGTGAGTTCTTCAATGCCGACGGAATTCTTGGGGAAGATTTTGTAGACCATTCCGTGGTTGTGGGTGAAGGTGTAGGCGCCTGCATGGCCTATGGAAGAGGCTGGTGCCAGGGTGAAGAAGCCGTCGCTGCCGCCGTCCCATCCCCAGCGGATGTAGAACATGCTTTCGTTGGAGGCCGACGAGCCGGCGATGACAAATGCGTGGCCGGCGGCATCGTTACCGTGGTCGGGGTTGGGGTCGGAAGCGCTGTAGTAGACAGGGCGGGCGTTGGAGTCGATTTCTTCGTGGAGAAGTTTGAGCCATTGGGAGTCGCTACGGCCAGCGCGTTGGATAAAGGCGGCTTGGTCGGAGTATTTGAACCAATTCCAGAAGGCTTTAGGAACGTCTTGGGAGTGGGCACCGCTGCCATCGAGTCCCCAGTTCATCTTGACGGTAACGCCACAGGCAAAGCTGAGTTTTCCACATGCCCGTTTATGGTTCCACTCGCTACGCTCATTGATATTGTTGGGCATGCTGTCGAAGACAAACTTGTTGGAGTCGAGAGTGAACTTGTATTTGACAGTCTGGTTGTTCCAACTGGTGATAGCGGTATTGCCATCAGTACTGCTGCCGCCCTTGGTGGGGTATTTCCAGTAGTGGATAATCATCGACATGGCAGTGGCCACACAGCCTACAAGGCAGGGGTAGCCTTGGTCTTGGGGGCAAAAGATGTTGTAGGAGACTCGGTGGGGGTCGCCCTGTCCCCACTTGGCCTTGACGAGGACCCCTTTGGAGGCGGGGTCGCAGGTGAAGGTCTGGTTGATGAGTTCGTCCCATTTGCCTTTCACTTCAGCTGTTTGGGTGGCGTTGTAGTTCTGGTCTTGGCTGATGAGCTTGGCATAGCTTTCCAGCATGTATTGGCAGGCGGGGTTGGGGTTGTCGAGGTTGCCTTCAGGCGAATAGGCGAGGATGGGTTCGGTGGTGTTGGATGCGGAGACCACGACAAAGCCGTCGTTGGCCACATTGAAAGCGTAGAGTGCGGGAATGCACAAGGTGGGGTTGTCGAATTGCTGGACGAGTTCCAGCTTTTCGGCACTGACGGGGGTCTTAGTGCCTGTTGCGACGTTGAAATAGTAGGCACCAATCTGTTTGGCTGTTTGGAGGTCTACATTGTCAGCTTTGACGGTGCCACACATCAGTGCAGAAAGCATGAAGACTATGGATACAAGTCTGGTTTTCATAAGTTTCATATGAATAGAATGTTATTTTGGTAATTGTTTTTTAACGGGCAAAGATACGACTTTTATTTTGTTTATTGAAAAAAAAAGAGGGTATTGTTTTTTTTTAAGAAACGGCAGGCCGCTAGGCGGGAGCGAGGAGGAAATAGAGGGCGATGCCGAGATAGTTGCCCAGCATGTAGCCGAGCAGGCCGATGGTGATGCCGAGGACGATGATTTCTTTGTTGTTGAGGAGGGCGGCGACTAGGGGTACAAAGGGTGGCGAGTTGATGAGTGTGACGGAGGTGACTAGGGTGGTGTCGCCGTCGAGATGCAGCAGTTTGGCGAAGAGGATTTGCAGGACGAGCGAGCCGAATATGACAAAGAGGATATACCATAGGATGTTGAGGCTGCCGGCAAGGTTCATTTGGCGCACGTCGCAGGCGTTGGCTATGGAGAAGCAGAAGAGGTAGACGAAGTAGAGGCCGAGGGTGAAGGAGGCAGGCTGAGAGCCGCGTTGACGGGCATCAAGGTTGGTGCGTCGCACGAAGGGGAGAAATGTGGCGGCAATGGATAGGGTGGTGAGAATGAGGATGAGCATGGGGGTGGAGAGGCTGCCGGTGAAGAGGGTGGAGAGGAGGTAGGATGCAACGGCAATGAGCAGGGCCAGAAGGGAGGGGAAAAACTTGTTGGGGCCGGTGGCGGGCTGGTCGGATGGCTGGGTGGAGGGGCGAGGGAGGCGGTTGTCGGGTTTAGCGGTGCCTGTCCCTAACAGGCTGCGGAAGACCGGTTTGCCAAAGCAGATGACGAAGACGAGGTAGAGTCCGGTGATGATGAGGTCGTAGGAGGTGACGTAGAGGTAGGTATGACGGTCCATCCCGACACCTTGGGCAATGGCACCCATGTTTGGGATGCCACCCGTGTAGATGCCTACGGCGACGGCACAGACTTGGGCAAACCGCCGAGGGTCGTCGTGCCCACGGAAGAGGAAAAATCCTATGACGGTGACTATTAGCACTGAGCCGAGCCCGGTGGCTGCGGCTTTGAGGGCTTTGCCGGTGGACCAATTGGAGAGGCTGCAGGCGATGAGCATGAGGGGGATGGCGAGCGGGATGCAGATATTGCCGACGAGGTTGTTCAGCTCTAGCAGGTGTGAGTCGTGAAGCCAAGGAGTGGTGTTGGCCACCAGAAGCCCGACAACGTACAGCACGGCCATAGGGCTGACCTTGTCAATCCAACGCCAACGGCGGGCAAGGAGCATGACAAGGGCGGGGGTGGCAAGTAGGTATAGCAGATAGAGGGCGATGGAGACGATGGTTGGAATGGGTTATTGTGTGATGATATTAGTGTTTCATGGCATCCAGTTCCTCTTTGAGGTATTGCCCGGTGTAGTTGTCGGGTTGTTGGGCAAGGTTTTCGGGGGTGCCTTGAAACATGATTTGTCCACCCCGTCGACCCCCTTCGGGTCCCATGTCGACAATCCAGTCGGCCACCTTGATGACATCCATGTTGTGTTCGATGACGAGGACGCTGTTGCCACGGTCCACCAGACGTTGCAGCACTTCGAGCAGGACGCGGATGTCCTCGAAGTGGAGGCCAGTGGTGG
>CAZTVH010000019.1:0-14809 GCA_964616965.1 uncultured Bacteroidaceae bacterium
ACGGGCTATGCCACGCTGGCAGAACTGATGGAAGAGGGTCGTGCCCACGAGGACGAAGCCCGGCTGCAAGAACTGAAGGCCTCCATCAAGCCTCGCGACGTGGTCACGATGATTTACACCAGCGGCACCACGGGTTTCCCCAAGGGGGTGATGCTCTGCCATGAGAACGTGATGGTGAACCTCTACGGCGTGCAGGGCACGCCTAAGGCGCATTTCTGCCGTGCAATGAGTTTCCTGCCGTTATGCCATGTGTATGAGCGGATGATGAACTACCTGTATCAGTACATGGGCTACGAAACGTGGTATGCCGAGAGCATTGCCAAAGTGGCAGAGAACATGAAGGACGCACGGCCCCACATGATGACGGCGGTGCCCCGCTTCATAGAGAAAATGTACGACGGCATCTACCGCAAGGGCGAAACGCTGAAAGGCCTGAAAAAGAAGATATTCTTCTGGTCGCTCAAGTTGGCGTTGCGCTACGACTTAGACGGGACCACATGGTGGTACCGTGTGCGCCGACAGGTGGCAGACCGACTGGTGTACCATCAGATTCGCGACACCTTCGGCGGCTGTCTGGAGATGTTCGTGTCGGGCGGCAGCGCGATACAGCCGCGTCTGGCACGCTTCTTCACCTGCGTGGGGATGGACATCTACGAAGGCTACGGCCTCACGGAGACTGCGCCCGTTATAGCCGTCAGCTCGTCGGCACCGCACGGGAGAAAGCTGGGTACCGTAGGCCTGCCCCTGCCGGGCGTGGAAGTGAAAGTGCTCGAAGGCTCGAACGAGATAGTCTGTCGCGGCCCCAACGTGATGTTGGGCTACTACCGCCAGCCCGAGCTGACCAAAGAGGCGATTGACGAGGACGGGTGGTTCCACACGGGCGACACGGGCGCCTTCGAACCCGAAGGTCAGTTGCGCATCACGGGCCGCACCAAGACGATGTTCAAGACCTCGATGGGCAAGTTTGTCAACCCTGAGGTGCTGGAGGACAAATTCAAGGAGAGCCCCTTTATTCTAGACATGGTGGTGGTAGGTGAAAACCAGAAGTTCGCCGCCGCCCTGATAGTACCCGACTTCCAGTTCCTGAAAGACTGGCAAGAACGGCACCGCATCTATTGCGACACACGGGACGAAATGGTGGCCGACAAGCGTACATTGGAACGCTACGGCCGAGTGATGGAGAAGTATAACAAAACGCTAGGTTCGGCAGAGCAGATTAAACGCTTCAAGGTGATTAACGACGAGTGGACCACAGCCAACGGCTGCCTCACCCCCACCATGAAGGTGAAGCGGACGGTGATACAGCAGCGTTGCAAAGGATACATAGACGAACTTTTTAAATAAACATTCTTTACATTCATTATTAAACATATTTCTACGATGGACAATTTACAAGAGAAGACTGCTAGCTTTTTCCGTTTCGAGGACCTGCGTATCTATTCCAAGGCCACTGACTACAGCACATGGGTGATATCCAACCTGGGAAGCCCTGCCAACGAGAAACAACAGAACCTAATTAACGCCTTTTGCCACTCGTCGTACGACATTGCGCTGAACATCGCCGAAGGCTCGTCGCGCAACAAGAGCCAGTTTGAGCACTATTTGAAGATTTCGAAGACTGCCATCCGCGAGTGTATCGTCTTCACCACCATTGCCGTGAGCCTAGGCTTGCTGAATGAGGAACAGTGCGAGCAGTCGCGCGAGTACTTGATGGAGCTGACGCGCATGATTGGGGCCTTGATTATCTCTCTGCAACGCGGAGGTCGTCGTCGCGAAGAAGACGAGGTCGACAACGCTGCCCCTGCTGACGAACCCGACGCTTTGGATGCAATCGACACAAACTTTTAAAGATTAGTAATTAAGAGTTAGAAATTAAAATTGGCTGCCACAGCCAATTTTTAATTTTTAATTTTCAACTCACAAGATGTTCCCTGCTTTAGACAAGCTCCGATATACCGCTACGGGCAATTTCTTCCTGATAGCCGGTCCTTGCGTGGTGGAAGACGACCGCATGCCCTTTGCCATAGCCGAACGGCTGGTCGCCATCACGGAGCGTTTGCAGATACCTTATGCCTTCAAGGCCTCGTACCGCAAGGCTAACCGCACAAGGCTAGACTCGTTTACGGGCATTGGTGACCGTGAGGGTCTGGAGATATTGCAGGCTGTGGGCCACCGCTATGGTGTGCCTGTGGTCACTGACATCCACAGCGAGCAGGATGCCGCAATGGCGGCCCCTTACGTCGATGTGCTGCAGATTCCCGCCTTTCTGTGCCGCCAGACTTCGCTGCTGCAGGCAGCGGCAGCAACAGGCCGTTGCGTGAATATCAAGAAAGGCCAGTTCCTTTCGCCCGAAGCTATGGCACATGCTGTCGACAAGATGCGCCATTTCGGCAACACCAACGTGATGCTTACCGAACGTGGGACCACATTCGGGTATCAGGATTTGGTGGTAGACTTTCGTGGCATCCCCATTATGCGGCAGAACCATGTGCCGGTGGTGGTGGATATCACCCATTCGCTCCAACGTCCTAACCAACCGGCAGGAGTGACGGGCGGCAATCCAGAAATGATTGAGACCATCGGACGGTCTGCTGTGGCAGTGGGCTGTGATGGCATCTTCATGGAGACGCATCCCAACCCGGCCGAGGCCAAGTCTGACGGTGCCAACATGCTGGCCCTTGACCATGCTGAACGGTTGCTTGAGACACTCCTACGCATCCATCGGGCTGCCCTTATCTAATTCCTTCTGTTATGCAATTACATTTAGAAAGACCTATCGTTTTTTTCGACCTTGAGACCACGGGTATCAACGTCGGGCAGGACCATATCGTCCAGATTTGTTTGTACAAGGTCAATCCCGACGGCGTGTGCCGCACCGCCACACACTATGTCCGACCTGTTGATGCCAAGGGCGAGACTGTCCACATCCCCGAACAGACAACCCAGATACATGGTATCACCGATGCCGATGTGGCCGACAAGCCCACGTTTCGCGAGCTGGCTCCCATGATAGCCGAATTCATAGGCGATTCGGATTTGGCGGGCTATAATTCCAACAAGTTCGATGTGCCGATGCTGGCAGAGGAATTCCTGCGGGCAGGCTATCCGTTCGACATCCGTAAACGCCATTTGGTGGACGTGCAGAACATCTTCCATAAGATGGAACAGCGCACGCTGAAAGCGGCCTACCGCTTCTATTGTGGCAAGGAGCTGGAGAATGCCCACAGTGCCGATGCCGACACGTTGGCGACCTACGAGGTCCTGTTGGCGCAGCTCGACCGCTACAAGGATGTGGAGTATGTGGACGCGGACGGTAAGGTGAGCAAGCCCATCGTGAACGACATCGAGGCCCTCAGCCAGTTTACTACAGTGCTGCAATGGGCCGACCTGGTGGGGCATATAGGCTACGACAGGCAGCATCAAGAGGTGTTCAATTTCGGCAAGCATAAGGGGAAGCGCGTGGAAGAGGTGTTTACCGAGGAGCCTTCGTACTATGATTGGATGATGAAGGCGGAGTTTCCGCTTTCTACAAAGGAGTGCATCACCACGATTTGGAGACGTGTTCGCGACAAGAAGAAGCTGGATGCCCTGATGCGCCGATTTAACAGCCGTGACTAAACTCCCGTCCGACAGCCGGTAGTGGGGCATCGAGAGCCGCCGTATGGCGTGGCGTGTGGTCTAACCTCTCATTTCGCTATTTCTAGATTGAGGATGGGCCTTTCCTCAAGTATGCCGAGGAGATGGTCGCCAGGGTGTAGTGTGCCCACTCCTGCGGGTGTGCCGGTGTAGATGAGGTCGCCCGGATTGAGGGTGACGTATTGCGACAGGTGGGCAATGAGACGGTCGGGGGAGAATATCATATCACGGCTGTTGCCTTGCTGCACGGTGTTGCCATTGATTTGCAACGAGAAATGGAGGTCGCCTACGGGCTTGTTTAGTTCGTTGAGCGAGACGAATGGACTTACAACGGCGCTGCCGTCAAAACCCTTAGAGAGGAACCAGGGCATGCCGGTCTCTTTCGCTTTGCGCTGTAGGTCGCGTGCGGTGAGGTCGATGCCGAGGGCCACGGAACTATAGTGCCCGTTGGCTTGCGAGAGGGGAATGTCTTTGCCGCCTCGCTCGATGCGGATGACGAGTTCTAGCTCGTGTTGTAGGTCGTGGGTGAACGTGGGGTGGCGGAGAGTGGCGGGGGTGGCCAGTAGGGCTGTGTGGGGCTTTTCGAAGAAGGTGGGCTCGGCAGGCAGGGCCGATTTCATTTCGGCTGCATGGGGAGCATAGTTGCGGACTACACAGTATATGTTCATGTCTTATCTGAATTCGTTAATTCGTTAATTTGTTAATTCGTTAATCAAAAAGGACTAACACATTCAAACATTCACACGTTAACACATTCTATTACACATTCACACGTTAACACATTATTCTTATGGTCTAACATGTAAAAGCAGGCGTGTCGGCTTTGTCTCTTTCCAACCCTGACGTTAGCGATGAGAGCCTATGCGCGTGTTTTTTCGTGCTTCAACCGATGCCTACCGCTTCTTGCGGGTCCCTGTTGCGTTCGATTGTTTTGCATCCCTTTTCAGGTCGTTTTCCGCTCCCAGGGGCGGAGAAGGAGGGGGAAACGAGCGGAGAATGAGTGGGTAACGGTGGGGACTACTTTCGAGTTGGGCTAATGGATGAATGTATTAAGTGTCAGTCCTTCAGGTATCCCACAATGTCGATGCGGCGGTCGCGGGCGGCTTCTAGGCTGTAGACCGAACGGACGCTCTTGGGGTTGCGGCGTGGGTCGTCGGGGGCGACGGTGTTGGTGTCGGCGGCCCCGTGGGCGACGGTTTCTAGCTTTAGTCTGCCGTCGTTGAGGTAGGGGAGGAGGGCTTGTGCGTTCCAGCGGAGGAGGGTGTTGCGGAAGCAGTCGATGCGGCGTTTGGAGAGGTTGATGTTGTAGAGGTCTTCGAAGAGGGGGCTGGCGAACCCGTCGACGGTGAGTGTCACGCGGTGTCCGGCGGTGAGGTCGGCTAGCAGGTATTCGAGTAGTGTGTTCATGGCTTGGTGCCCACGCTGGAGGTCGTGCTTGAAGAAGTGGTCGACGGCTTTTTGCACGGAGTCGCGTTTGCGCCAATCGGCGGGGTTGGATTGCGCGCCTTTGTATTCGTCAATGAGTTGTGTATAGTGGTGCCAGGTGGTGGTGTAGTCGAGGGTGGTGGTGGTGTCGAGGGTGTGTGGGTTGGGTTGGTCGTTGTGGAAGTAGAGGCTGATGGGGAGGAGGTCGGTGGCCTGGGTGGCAGTCAGCTCGATGACGGGCTGCAGGGGAGTTTCGAGTATGCGTAGTCGCCGCCAGCGGAAGAGGTCGTTGCAGCAGTTGCTGTCGGTGGTGAAGAGCGAACCGGGTCGGTTGGAGGCGAGAAATCCACAGGCTTCGAGTTGTCGGGTGGTGTCGGCGGTGTCGTTGATGCAGCGGCATTGGCATGGTTGGAAGGTGAAGAAGAGGTCGTCGTAGGGGCTGTTGACTTCAGAGCCTAGGTTGTTGGGCTGTTGCCAACTGTTGCGCAGGCCAGCGGTGCTGTAGATGTCGTAGCTGCCCTGCCCGCCGTCGCGGTTGCTGCTGAAGTAGAGGGTGCCTTCTTCGTTGCAGTAGTAGGGGGTTACGTCGTTGCTGTCGCTGTTGACGGGGATTCCGAGGTTGGTGCAGTTGCCGGGTTTGCCTTCGGATATGAGTATGGCGTACCAGATGTCCATGCCGCCCAGTCCGCCGGGACGGTCGGAGCTGAAGTAGAGTATCGTTTTGCCGTCGGGCAGGTAGCCTACGGTGGGGTGGGTGCTGGTGTAGCCTTTTAGGTTCACGTCGCCACCGATGGGTTGGGGCTTGCTCCAGCGTTTGTGGGTGCGCTTGGTGTAGTATATGTGGTGGATGCCTTCGTCTTTGGTGTTGCCACGCGTGAAGTATATGATATCGTTGCGCGAGTCGAAGGCCACGTTGCCGCAGTTGGTGCCGTTGGCGTTGAGGCCCCATTGGTTGGGTGTGCCTTGTCCAAGGGAGCCGTCGGGGTTGAGGGGTGCTTGGTTGATGGTGGTGAGGGTGGGGTTGAAGTCGATGAGGTAGAGGCGGCTGCTTTCTTCATCCTGCATGGTGTTGTAGAGGAGTATGCTGTCGTCGACGACAATGGCGGCAGCCTCGCTGCCAGTGGTGTTGATGCCGTTGGCGAGGTGGGTGACTTCGTAGTGTGTTTCGTTTTGGGCAAGCAGGCACCCAAGGGGTATTAGAAGGTAAGCGGTGAGGGCTATGATGTGTTTCATGATATTATTGAATTGAGGATTGAGGGGTGTCGGCGGCAGTCGTTTGTCTGTTTTTAGTATGGAGTGCATTTGAGTGCTTTGGTTTTTTTGCCCCGTTTCGACATGCGGTAGACTATGCCAATCTCGAAGGCTCCTATGGTGTTGGAGGCGGTGGCAAGCCCCGATATGTTGGCGTCGTAGCAGAAGTTGAACAGGAAGGCGTCGTATTCCATGAGCAGGTTGGCAATGATGGCATCGGCCTGGCGGTAGGCTAGGCCGGCACGGAGGCTGATTTGGTGCTGCCCGTTTTCTACAAGGTACCATTTGAAATCGGCACCGTAGACGAGCTCGCGGTACTCGCCTTGCATCTGGAACAGCACCACCGGCAGGAACGACCATGTCTGCCAGTGGCGGTATTCGGCACGGGCAAAGAGACTGTAGCGGCGCAGCAGGAGGGTGTTGTCGAGGCCGAGGTATGAGATGTCGGGTTGGTTGATGTTGCGTACGGAAAGGCCTATCTTGGTGTGGAGGTCGCCGCTGGGCTGGTAGTACCAGGCGAGGCCTGCGGCTAGGAGGGGGTAGTTGCGTTGCAGGGTGGGGAAGTACTCGGTGGGGTCTTGCATTTCGGCCCGCGAGGGGTCGAAGCCCGATTGTGCGAAACCGCCTTCTAGTCCGAGGGAGAGGAAGTTGTTGCCGTGTCGGTTCAGTGAGAAGTAGTAGGCCAGGGATAGGTGAGCGGAGGTGGTTCCGTAGTGTAGGGTGCCGGCGTGGTCGGAAAAAGCTGTTGCGCCGATGCTGAAACCTTGGTGGTGAGAGTTGTTGCGCCATAGTGCCATTTCGCCTGAAAGGGCGAAGGTTTGGAAGGGGAGGCTGACGCTTGCCCATTGGTTGCGGTAGATGACCCCGAAACGTCCGGCTCCGTCGTAGAAGCCTGCGTAAGCGGGGTTGAGCAGCAGTGGGTTGGCATCCACTTGCGAGAAATGGATGTCTTGCGCACGGACGGTGGCGATGGCGGTCAGCAGCAGTAGTATGGCAATAGGCTTTGGCATAGGGGTCTATCTTGCGTAGGGTGGCAGGGCTATGTCGGCAAATTCGCCATTGAGGTATTTGTAATAGCCGGCTATGCCTACCATGGCGGCATTGTCGGTGCAGAATTGGAACTTGGGGATGAATACGCGCCAATGGTGTCGCTGTCCAAGGCGTTGCAGTTCGCTGCGCAACAGGCTGTTTGCCGATACGCCTCCGGCTATGGCAACCTGACGCACCCCGGTCTGCAGCACTGCCTTTTCGAGTTTGCGGACGAGAAATCCCACGATGCACTGCTGTATCGAGGCGCAAAGGTCGGCTTTGTGCGTCTCGATGAAGTCGGGCTGTTCGGTCAGGCGGTCGCGTAGGAAGTAGAGAAAGGAGGTCTTGATACCGCTGAAGCTGTAGTCGCCCGCGGGTATGTTGGGGGTGGCGAAGTGGAAGGCTTTGGGGTTGCCCTCCTTTGCCAGACGGTCGATAATGGGGCCGCCGGGGTAGCCCAGCTCCATTATTTTGGCAGCCTTGTCGATGGCTTCGCCTGCGGCATCGTCGATGGTCTGCCCCAGCACCTCCATGTCGAAATGGCTTCGCAACAGCAGTATCTGCGTGTGCCCGCCCGATACCAGCAGGCAGATGAAGGGGAATTGTGGCACTTGGCTGTCGTCGGCCTCTTTGATGAAGTGCGACAACACATGTGCCTGCAAATGGTTCACCTCCACCAGCGGGATGCCCCGTGCTTGGGCAAAGCTTTTGGCAAACGACACTCCCACCATCAGCGACCCCAGCAGTCCGGGTCCGCGGGTGAAGGCCACTGCGTCGAGTTCGGCACAGTCTATGCCGGCGTTCCTAATGGCTGTGTCCACCACGGGCACGATGTTCTGCTGGTGGGCGCGGGAGGCCAGTTCGGGTACCACGCCACCGTACTGCTCATGCACCTTCTGTGAGGCGATGATGTTCGAGAGGATGCGGTCGCCCCGCAAAACGGCTGCCGAGGTGTCGTCGCACGAAGATTCTATGGCCAGTATGGTGGCGTTGGGGTTGATGGGTTGCATGGATGGGCTATTTCTTTTTGGTGTCGACACCTATGTCGCGAGGGTCGAGAATGGGTTCTTCCATTTCGTTGCAGACTCGATAGCTGTTGTTGAGGGTGGCGCAGCGGGTGCCTGCGGCGGCGAGTGTGGTGTTGGGTCCGGTCCAATGGGCGTTGACCAGTTCGTAGCAGCGGCACGATTTGCTGTCGCATGAGGTCAGGGTGAGTGCTAGTACACCTAAGGTTAGGATTAGAATATTCTTCATCATTTTATCTGTTTGTTTTTTCGGGGTACTCTGAGGGTTCTGAGGGTTATGAGTACCCCGATGTATATTATTCGTTAGAGCTAGAATAAGAGTTGATGAACGTGGGCATGTAGCAGCCAATCTCTATCTCGTCGCAGAAGAGCCAGGCCTGCTCGCCTGCGCTGATGTGCCAGTCGGGCATCTTGCCGTAGTTGGTGGCCTTGATGCGCACATAGCGTGCCATTGTGTAGCCTCCGCGACAGGTGAAGGTGTGCTGCACGCTCTCTTCCTGCCGGTCGCGTATGGCGGCGAACTCGGTGTTTTCTACCGATGCCCACGGGGTGTAGTTCTTGCCATCGTTCGAGATGCTTACCTCAATCTTGGTGGGGAAGAATATCCAGCTGCGCATGTTGTCGAGGCAGTCGACCCCCACGCTCACTAGCGACTTGGGTTGCAGCAGGTCTACCACCACTTCCATGTCGCCTGTCCATCCCTGCCAGCCGCCGATGCGGTAGTTGCTGACGCCGTACAGGCGGTCTATCAGGCCTTCGGGGCCGTTCTCGGAGTATTGCGGTTCGGGACGGGTGATGTAGGTGAGTTTCTTGTCGGCAATGAAACGTTTGCGGGTTTGCTCCACCACTTGGCTATATCCACTGCCAGGGCAATATGCGACCGCCTTGATGGTGATGTCGTTCTTTATCTGGAAGGGTTGGGTGTAGAGGATGGCGTTGGTGTCGGGAGTGTTGCCGTTGAGGGTGTAGTAGATACGGGTTTTGGTGTCAGAAGCAGTGGCTCGTGTGTTCAGCGTGACTTGTGCCGAATCGGTGAAGCTGATTTGCCAGTCGTTGAAATAGGGGGCTGGTGTGGCACGCATTTCTTGAGGGAACGGCACTTGGCTCTCGTCATAGAACTGATGGGTGTCCCAGAATTTGCCCGACTGCCATTTCTTGCGGTCGATGACCAAGTCGTCTTTGCCTTCGCGGTGTATGGTCACGCGGTCGAACAGCGGGGTGACGGTTACATATTCGCCGCTGCCCGGACAGACGGGATAGAATCCCATTGCGCTCATCACATACCATGCGCTCATTTGTCCGCAGTCCTCGTTGCCGCACAGGCCGTCGGGTTCGGGGGTGTAGAGCTCATGCAGTATGCGGTGTACCACCTCGTCCAGCTTGTCGGGCGCGCTGACATAGGCATACAGATAGGCGGCATGGTGCGATGGCTCGTTGCCGTGGGCGTATTGCCCTATCATGCCGGTGATGTCGCTCTGCTCGCGTCCGCTGGTCTCGCTGCTGGTGTTGAAGAGCGAGTCGAGAAATGTTTCAGCCTTTTCGGTTCCGCCCATCTGTGCAATCCATCCCGCCACGTCGTGCGGCACATAGGTGCTGTACTGCCAGCTGTTGGCCTCGGTGAAATGGTTGTTCACCTCCGTGGGGTTGAAGGGGGTGACGAAGCCACCGTTGCGGCGGGCGTGCATAAATCCGTCCTCGTCCATGATGTTCTGCCACGATTGCGCTCTCCGCATATAGGTGTCGTACACCTCTTGCAGGTGGCGGTAGGTGGCTGAGGTGTCGGGCTTGAACACGCCACGCATCATCTCTTTGTAAGCATAGCGGGCTATGCACCAGTCGTCGTATGAGTATTCGAGGGTCTTGGAGACTGTTTCGTTGTCCAATTTGCTGTCCAGGTAGCCCTGTGCGGCATAGGCTAGATGTGTCTCAGAGCGGTTTGAGGTGGCAATCATGGCCTCCAGCAGGGCGAGGCGTTGGCGGTCGGTCCAACTGTCGAGAATTCCAGTCTCCTGCGCTACAAGTATCACAGGGCAGGCGTGGTAGCCTATCATACAATGTGTCTCGTATGCTGCCAGCTCCCACATCGTCAGTTCGCCACCCGTCTCAAACTGGTTCAGCATCGTCTTTATCCAATCCTCGGTGATGTTAGGCTCTATAATGGCCATCAGTGGGTGCAAGGCACGGTAGGTGTCCCACAACGAGAATACGGTGTAGATGGGGCTTGGGGAAGTGTAGACCGTGTCGTTCATCGCACGGTAGCGTCCGTCCACGTCGCTCCACAGGTATGGCGACGTGTAGCAGTGGTACAGCGCGGTGTAGAAGTTCTGCTTCTCCTTCCGTGTGCCACCCTCCACCTCAATCTTCGACAGGGCATCCTCCCAACTCTGATGCGACTCGGAGCGTATGTCGTCGAAATCCTTCTCATCCCGTGTGGCAAGGTTCTTTGCTGCGCCCTCGCAGTCCACGCCCGATATGGCCACATATACCTCTGCCTGCTTGCAGTCGTCTGCCAGCACCACCAGGGCCTTCATTCCGTCGTCGTAGTATTTCACTTCCTTGATGGGTTCGCTGCACTGGAGTGCGAAATAGCATTTCTGATGCGGGTTCCATGCGTCGCTTTCGCGCCAGCCGCAGACGATGCCGTCCCGCTGCTGCTTCTCGAAGCCGGCGTTCAGCACCTTGTCGCGGTGGCGTAGGTCAATCACGAATCCCTTCTTCCCATTGCGGGGGAAAGAGTAGCGGTGTGCCGCCACCCGTTGGTTGGCAGTCAGCTCCACCATCACGCGGTTGCGGTCCAGCACCACGCGGTAGTAGCCCGGTGTGGCGTTCTCGCTGCGGTGGCTGAAACATGAGCGGAATTCGGTCTGGGGCATATCGTTCGTGAAGTGCCAGTTCTCGCCCTCCGCCATCACGGGCATCAGCAGCACGTCGCCATAGTCCTCGCAGCCTGTGCCGTTCAAATGGGTGTGGCTGAAGCCGTACACCGTGTCGTCGCTATAGTGGTATGCGCTGCAGCCGTCCCAGCCCTCCAGCCGTGTGTCAGGGCTGGGCTGTATTTGCCCAAAGGGGGCAATGGCTCCGGGGTAGGTGTGGCCGTGAAAGTCGGTACCCACCAAAGGGTTCACATAGCGGGTCAGCCCACTGCCGCAAGCAGTCAGCAACAACGCCGCTGCGCAAACAACAAAAAATGTTCGTCTCATATCTTTTTTCTCTTTTTTTGTCCGATAATTCTGAATACTCCGATTTCGCTGATTGTTCCGATTGTTCAGAATTGTCATCTCAGTTTCACCAGTGCTGCCGCACCCAGAATGGCCACCTCGTTGGCTTTCAGCTGCGACATGTAGATGTCGCAATGCCCCTTGTATATGTTCAGCAGGTTGGCCTCGAACGACTTCTTCAACGGCTCCAGCAGTGGGGCACCCACCTTTGTGGGGCCACCCATCAGGAATATGGCCTGTGGTGCCGAGAAAGTGCAGGCGTTGGCACACGCCAAGCCCAGCCAGTCGCCCACCTGTGCGTAGGTCTCCTTTGCCAATGGGTCGCCAGCGTTGGCGGCATCGCCAATCATCTTGCTGGTAATCTCATTGTCTGGCACCTCTGCGCCAATCCAGTCGCTGTGGTTGGCAGCCTCGGCGGGTGTGCCTTTGGCTTGGCGCAGCTCCACATAGGTCTGCACAATACCGCGTGCCGAAGTGTACGCCTCCAGACAACCCTTGCGCCCACAGCTGCACTGTCGGCCATTTGGAATCAGTATGTTGTGCCCCAGCTCACCTGCTGTGCCGGTAAAACCGTGCACCAGCTTGCCGTCCACCACTATGCCGCTGCCCACGCCCGTGCCGAGGGTAATCATCACAAAGTGGTCCATCCCCTTCGCGCCGCCGTACACATACTCGCCGTATGCCGCCGCGTTGGCGTCGTTGCTCAACACCACGGGGCAGTCCACATACTTGTGAAACTCCTCCTCGAAATTCAGCAGGCCCTTAATCGTCAGGTTCGGTGCCCACTCCACGCAGCCCGTGTAGAAATTGCCATTGGGTGCGCCAATGCCAATGCCGGTCAGGTCGGTGAGGGCTATGGCTCCTGTCCCCTTCTCCTTGTCGCCTTCCGCCACCATATCCTTTATCTGCTCCATAATGTCGTGCACATATGGCTCCAGTTGGGTGTAAATGCTCGTGGGTATACTGCGCCGTGCCACTATCGTGGCATCGTCTCTCACCAGTCCCATATCCGTGTTGGTACCTCCAACATCAATTCCAATTGCGTAGGTGTTTTGCATATCTATTCTTTTTTACTTGTTTATGTTCCAATATAATAGCCCACTCCGTCCACTGCCGGACACGCCATTTCTACGACTACAAAATTACGCATTTTTTTTTGATTATCGCATTATGTTATATTATTTTTGTATTTTTGCAACATGGACGAACCGATTATTGAAAAAATATTTTCTCTCGAAGAGATTGACTATACACGCTTTTGGGGCAACAACGACAAGATTCTCGACTTTGTCCGAATTCTCTTCCCCAAGCTCAAACTCATCGCGCGCGGCGAGATGCTCAAGGTGGTGGGCAGCACCGAAGATATCGACCATTTCGACGGCAAGCTGCAGGCCATGAAAACCTACTACGACAAAGTGGGCCGCCTCAACGAGAACGTCATCATGCAGATATTCGAAAACGGTGGCTCCACTCCCGAAGCCGAAACCAACGAAGAGATATTGGTGCATGGTCGCAACGGCCTGCTCATCAAGGCCCGCACCCCCAACCAGCAGCGTCTGGTCGAGGCCGTCAAACAGAACGACATGGTTTTCGCCATCGGCCCTGCCGGCACGGGCAAGACCTACACCGCCGTCGCCCTCGCTGTCCGTGCCCTCAAGAACAAAGAGATTCGCCGCATCATTCTCACCCGTCCCGCCGTCGAGGCCGGCGAGAACCTGGGCTTCCTCCCCGGCGACCTGCGCGACAAGCTCGACCCCTACCTCCAACCCCTCTATGATGCCCTGCGCGACATGATACCCCAGCAGAAGCTCCTCGGCTACTGGGAGGACAACACCATCGAGATTGCCCCCCTGGCCTTCATGCGCGGACGCACCCTCGACAACGCCTTTGTCATCCTCGACGAAGCCCAGAATGCCACTTCCGCCCAGCTCAAGATGTTCCTCACCCGTATGGGCCGCAACGCCAAGTTCGTCATCACCGGCGACATCACCCAAATCGACCTCCCCCGCCATCAGCAGTCGGGTCTCGTGCAGGCCATCCGCATCCTCGACGGCATCAACGGCATCAGCATCATCCAGCTCGACAACACCGACGTCATCCGCCACAAGCTGGTCACCAAGATAATCCGCGCCTACGAACGCAATATCGACAATCCTCCGCAATCCACCACATCCCCAGCCCATGAAGACAACGCCCAATTGCAAGATTAACCTCGGCCTCCGAGTCCTGCGTCGCCGCCCAGACGGCTATCACGACCTGGCAAGTGTCTTCCTGCCAGTGCCACTTTATGATGAGCTGACCATCGAACCTTGCGACCAAACGCCCGATGGTTGCCTCTTCACCACCGATGGCATAGTGGTGGACTGTGCGCCGGAAGACAATATATGCGTCAAGGCATATCGGCTATTGAAAGCCGCCTATCCTCAGCTGCCCTCCGTGCGGATGCACCTGCACAAGCACATCCCCTTTGGAGCAGGCCTTGGCGGGGGCAGTAGCGATGCCGCCTTCGCCCTCAAGATGCTCAACGAGTTGGGTGCATTAGGCCTCGACTCGCACCAATTGAAGCAGCTGGCCGTGCGTCTGGGTGCCGATTGTCCTTTCTTTGTCGACAACCAACCAGCCTATGTCACCGGCATAGGCGACCGTATGGAACCACTGGGGTTTGACCCGCTGGCGGGTTACCGATTGCTTATGGCCAAGCCAGACGAGGCAGTCAGCACCCGCGAGGCGTATGCTGGATTGCGCCTAGGTAGTTTAGAAGCGGCTGATTCTTACGTCTCTGTCAAAACCAGTCCGCTCCCCCGTGCCCTGCAGCAGCCCGTCGGCACATGGCGGCAAACCGTCGTCAATGACTTCGAGACCACCGTCTTCCCACCCCATCCCGCCATAGCCCGCCTCAAGCAGTTGTTCTACGACCACGGTGCCGCCTACGCAGCCATGTCTGGCAGCGGTGCCACCGTCTTCGCCCTCTTCCCTGAAGGCACGCACCTGCCCCCCGCACTCCTTGATGCGTTGGGCGACACACGGCTATTGTAGATTGGGTGATGCTGGGTGGCTAGATAGGTCGCTTTCCATTTCACCACTTCGCAAAGATTAAGTCTGCCTTGTCCTTTCTCATTGAAGTTTCGTCGCAGTTTCATTGGAGTTTCGTTGCAGTTGTATTGTCGAGGAAAAACGAACGACAATAGAATGATAAACGAACGATAGATGATTTCGAGCATAAAA
>CAZTVH010000020.1:0-14435 GCA_964616965.1 uncultured Bacteroidaceae bacterium
CTCGAACTTTCGACCCCTTGCACCCCATGCAAGTGCGCTAGCCAACTGCGCCACGCCCCGAACGTTGTCTCTCTTAAAAACGGTTGCAAAAGTACTGCTTTTTTTTGAATTGAACAAATTTTTTTTGATTTTTGTTTCTTTTTATAGGGGGATGATAGTCGCAGTAGATTGTATATTAGTTTAGTGTGTTACTTGTTAAGGGTGATAAAAATATGGTTGGCACTGCTGTCGGAGGGGGTGATTTGCTCTCTTAAATTGCCGTTTCTAAAGGAAAATTGGCTTTCGGAGGGTAGGTAGGTACGCATGAATTGCTGTAATGTGTTGATACGTCGTTGGATAAGTATATTATTGAAGGATTCGTCAGTGGTTTGGTCGCAGTAAATGTCGATTGTGGCAGTGACTTGTGGGTTGTCTCTCAGGAAGTTGATGATGGGCTTGATGGCGTTGGCTCCATCGGGCGAGATTTCGATGTCGGTATTGTTGTTGAAGATGCCTTGGAGCATGATTGGGCGACCTAGTGGGAGGGAGGAGAGTTGGATGTTGTGGGTTTGTGAATTGATGAGGAGCTGTTCGGTAGTGCGGGTGACGGGGACCGTTTGTTCAAAGTGGAAATAGCCGCTGAGGGAGGCTTGTAGTGTGTAGTTGTTGTTGGGGAGGACGAGGAGTTGGTAGTTCCCGTTGTTGTCGGATTGGGTGCTGGCTATGGCTCTTCCGTCGAGTGTGATGGTGACATTGGCTTGTGGGAGTGGGCGGTCGTATTGGTCGGTCACGGTGCCACAGAGCAGTGTGCTCTCAAGTTGTCCGGCGAAGGAATATAGTTCGCGTTTGCCAGAGCGTGAGGATACCCACCATCCTTGTTGGGTCGGGTGGTGGTAGGCCATGTTCATGTCTTCGCCACCGCTATTGATAGGGTAGGGTAGGGGTTGGATGGTGTAGGTGTTGAATATGATTTCGTCAATGGATGATTTTTCGCCCATGTAGAAGGCGTAGAGATGGCGTCCTTCCTGACGGTTGGGAATGCTGTCGGATGTGAAGATGAGGTAGTTGCGGTAGAATACGGGGTTTGTTTCATTGCCAGGGGTGTTGATGGTGTTGCCAAGGTTGATGGGACGGGTCCACCGATGCCCGTTCCAAAGGGAGCACCACAGGTCGTAGCCACCAAGTCCTACTTTTCCTTTGGAGGTGAATATCATCATCTTGCCATTGGGAGAGAAGGTTGGGTGGCAGATTTCGCGCTGCCACCCGTGGATGTTGATGCGGTGTGTTTTGCGGAATCTGTTGGGTGTAAGAGTGTATAGTTGTGTGGTGCCGTTGGCGTCGGGGCTGGTGAAGTAGAGCAGGCTGTCTGATGGGTTTCGGACTATGTAGTCGGCCGAGGGGATGAGTGATGCCCATTGGGTGTCGGGTTGGAGGACGACGGGGATGTTTTGTTCGATGGGAGAAGACACTAGAAGGTGGTTGTAGCCAAATAGGCGGTCGTCGACGGTGGAAATATTGTCGAGGCCTTGTGGCAGGCGGATGCTCTGTAGCGAGTGAATGGAGAAAGGTGCCTGTGCCTGTGCCGCGATGGTTGCCAGTAGGGCCAGAAAGATAGTGTAGTATCGTTTCATGATGGCTTTTGTTTTAGTCTTGGAAGGCAATGGGGAGGGCATCTTTCATTTCAGAAATGTAGTGGAAGGTGAGGCCCGTGAGGTACTGAGGTGGAATGTCTTCGATGTCGCGGCGGTTGTCGTTGCAGAGGATGATGTCGGTAATGTTGGCACGCTTGGCAGCAAGGACTTTTTCTTTAATGCCACCCACTGCGGTGACGGCCCCGCGAAGCGTGATTTCTCCCGTCATGGCTATGGTGGGAATGACTTTCCGTCCGGTGAGAGCGGAAACCATGGCAACGAACATGGTGATGCCAGCGGAGGGGCCGTCCTTGGGTGTGGCACCTTCTGGGACATGGATGTGGATATTGCTGTTTTCCAATTTGTCGGAGTCGATGTTGAATTGACTGGCGTTGGCTTTGATGTATTCAAAAGCAAGTGTGGCGGACTCTTTCATCACGTCGCCCAGGTTGCCGGTCATGGTGAGTGTGCCTTTGCCCTTGCTGATGCTGGATTCGATGAAGAGGATTTCGCCGCCCACCTGTGTCCAAGCCAGACCGGTGACGACGCCTACCTTGGGTTCGTCGCCCCGGTGTTCGCTGTTGTGGATGGGGAGGCCGAGTATGTCTTTGAGTTCCGAGGTGCGGATGTGGGGGTCGAAGTCGGTGCCTTCGGACTTTAGCACGGCACGATGCCGAACTATTTTTGCAATGGTTTTCTCGAATTGACGAACACCGCTTTCGCGAGTGTAGTTGTTGATAATGCTGGTGAGGACGTCGGAGTCGAACTTCAATTCCTTTTTAGCGAAACCATGAATGTCGAGTTGTCGTGGGATAAGGTGCCGTTTGGCTATCTCGATTTTCTCTTCGAGGATGTAGCCGCTGAGGTCAATGACCTCCATTCGGTCGAGCAAGGCAGGCTGTATGGTGCTCAGTGTGTTGGCTGTGGCGATAAAGAGGACGTGCGAGAGGTCGTAGTCGAGTTCCAGATAGTTGTCGTGGAATGCGGTGTTTTGTTCGGGGTCGAGTACTTCGAGCAGAGCCGAGGTGGGGTCGCCATTGTGGCTCATGCCTTGAACTTTGTCGATTTCGTCCAATACGAATACGGGGTTGCTGACACCAGCCTTCTTGATGTTTTGGATGATGCGGCCGGGCATGGCACCGACATAGGTTTTGCGGTGTCCACGGATTTCGGCCTCGTCGTGAAGGCCGCCCAGTGCCATGCGGACATATTTGCGTTTCATGGCACTGGCGATGCTTTTGCCTAAAGAGGTCTTGCCCGTACCCGGAGGTCCTACGAGACAGAGTATGGGACTCTTCATATCGCCTTTCAGGCTTAGAACAGCGATGTATTCGAGGATGCGTTCCTTGACCTTTTCGAGCCCGTAGTGGTCTCTGTCCAGCACCTTGCGGGCATGGGATGTGCGTAAGTCGTCTTTGCTGTAGTTTTCCCAAGGCAGTTCGAGGAGCAGTTCGGCATAGTTGAGTTCTACGGTGTAGTCAGGAGTCTGAGGGGGTGTGCGCCTTAGTTTTTCGATGCTGTGGTTGAAGGCTTCGTCTACGGCTTTGCTCCAATGTTTTTTTGAGGCACGTTCCTGCAGCAGGTGGAGTTCTTGGTCGGAGGAAGAGCCGCCCAGTTCGTCTTGGATGACGCGCATTTGTTGGTTGAGATAGTACTCGCGTTGTTGGCGGTCCATCTCTTGGCGGGCTTTGTCCTGTATGTCGTCGCGGATGCTGAAGAATTCGTGTTCGTTTTCAATATATTCTGCCACCATGTCGGCACGTCGTTCGTATCCGTAGGCATCAAGCAATTGCTGTTTGTCGGCACTGGAGATGTCTAGGTGGGCGGCTATATAGTTTATCAGTATGCGGTCGCTGCCAATGTTGGACAGGGAGTTGATGATGTCTTTGGTGTTGAACCCGTTGCCATTGTTCTTCTTTTGTTGAAGTTCGGCATAGCGTCGGCGTATGGCCATGACTTTGTTGTGGAAAGAACGGGGGTGGCTGGGCTTTTCGTTTTCGTCGATGAGGGTTGCCTGTCCGTGGTAGAAAGGTGACGTTTGGGTGATGCTGGCGAGGAGGCATTTCATAGTGCCTTGTAGCACGGCCAGGGTGTTGTCGTGGGGGAGGTCGATGACGCGTAGCACGCGTGCCACTACTCCAATTTGGTTTAGGTCGGCGATAGTGGGCTCTTCTACATCGTTTTTCTGCGCTACGACAATAATGCGCATGTTTTTACGTTCGGCCATCCGTAGCAATTGCAATGATGATTTGCGGCCTACGGTGATAGGCATCACAACACCAGGAAAGAGCACATTGTCGCGCAGGGGCAGCAATGGCATGTCGTCGGGTATCTCTTCTTCATAGAGGAGGAACGATTCGTCATCTTTTGTAACCAGCGGTATGATTTCTGCCCGTGATGCGAAACTGTCGGCATCCATTCCAGCAGAAAATATTTTGTCGAGTTCCAAATCCATCTCTAATAGTCCTTCTTGTATAGTTTGTTTCTTCATGTGGCGTATATTGTCACTTTTGAATAGTGATTAGTGGATGCAGCAATCTGTGTCAATTCACTATCCACTATTCACAAAATATCAATTCACGATTTGACAAGGTAATATACGCAGAAATAGTCAAAAGGTTTCATTTTGTCTGGGTATGGCGACTAGTTGTCAATTGCTCAAGTGGCTGACGCATTATCTTTGTCGCCTTCCTGTTTGTCTTGGTGATTTTTCTCTACCCAGATTTCAAAGTTCTTTATAATCCAATTAATGAATAAAACCACGCCGACGGATATGGCTGCATACCGCCACATCCCATAGCCACACAGGCACCCAATGGCAGCGCTGCACCAGATGGTTGCCGCACTGTTCAGTCCATGTATGGTAAGCCCGTTCTTCATAATCACGCCTGCTCCGAGAAAGCCAATGCCGGTGACCACTTGAGAGAGTACGCGCAGGTTGTCGTTGTTGACAGGCCCGCCACTCTTTATGGCGGTGGCTATCACACTCTCCGAGATAAGTATGAATATGCAGGCACCTACCGCCACCAACGCATTCACCGCAAGCCCGGCGTTGCGTTTGCGCAGCTGGCGTTCCAGCCCTATGGCGGTGCCTGCCACTAGGGCACATAACAGTCGGTTTAGAAATACGTCTAATGGCATACTCTAGGTTGTTATATCCTGTTTGTCGGTCTCCTTTTCTGTGTAATCGGTGCCCGCCAGTACCACTACTATCTCTCCCTTTACCTCTTTGGAGGCAAAGTGGTCGTGAACCTCACGCAGGGTGCCACGAGCCGTTTCGGCATGCAGTTTGCTGATTTCTCTCGACACACTGACCTGCCGTTCCCCTCCTATCACCGCGATAAGCTCTTCCAGTAGTTTTACTAACCGAAAGGGGGATTCGTAGATGACCATCGTCCGCCGTTCTTCACCCAACTGCTTGATGGCGGTTTGTCGCCCTTTCTTGTGAGGTAGAAATCCCAAGAAGACAAACCTATCGCAGGGCAATCCGCTGTCTACCAATGCTGGCACAAAGGCTGTGGCACCAGGCAGTGTCTCAACAGGGATGTCGTTTTTGACGGCTTCGCGTACTAGCAGGAATCCTGGGTCGCTGATGCCCGGCGTTCCGGCATCGGTAACAAGCGCAATCGTCATACCCGCCAGCAGCCTGTCTATGATGTTTCCGAGTGTTTGGTGTTCGTTGAAGATGTGGTATGACTGCAGTGGCGTGGTAATGCCATAGTGCTGCATTACCACTCGCGAAGTGCGAGTGTCTTCTGCCAATATCAGGTCTGCACCCTTTAGCACCTCGACGGCACGATAGGTCATGTCGCCGAGGTTGCCTACAGGGGTGGGTACTAGGTACAACTTCATTGCTTGATTGCGTTATTGCTTAATCGTTTGAGCTTTTGTGCTATGCGGATACTCAAGCAATCAAACATTCAAGCATTCTATCATTCAGGTTATTCTTCTTCGAAGTCGTCGGGTATTTCCATGTCGTGGAAGACGTTGGTGACATCGTCGTCCTCCTCCAACAGGTTGATGACCTTAAGCACCTTGCGCATAGAGTCTTCGTCGATGGCACGGGTTGTGTTGGGAATGCGCTGCAGCTCGGCGCTCTCGCATTCAATCTTCATCTCTTCCAACATCTTGACCATGTTGCCAAAGTCCTCGTAAGCGGTGTAGAGGGTCAGGTATTCGTCGTCCACCTCCATCTCTTCCAATCCGCCGTCAATAAGTGTCATCTCCAGTTCTTCAACATCCATTTCGGGTTTGCGGGGGATGACGAAGACACCCTTGCGGGTGAAAAGGAAGCTGAGGCTGCCGTTGGTCTCCATCGTGCCGCCATTCTTGTTCATGATGCTGCGGACGTTGGCAACGGTGCGCATATTGTTGTCGGACAGACACTCGATAAACAGGGCAATGCCATGATTCACATGACACTCGAAAGTAATCTCCTGTAGCACGGCGGCATCCTTGTCGCTTGCCTTGTTGATGGCACGCATCAGCGTGTCTTTGGGCATGTTGCATCCACGGGCATTCTGCACCAGCAGGCGCAGGCGGGGGTTACTGTCGGGGTCAGGGCCGCTTTCGCGTACGGCAACGGCTACTTCTTTCAAAATTTTCGAATACTGTTTCGAGCGTTTGGCATCGGCTGCGCCTTTGGCTCTCTTAATCTTTGACCATTTGTTGTGTCCTGACATAAAAATAGTTTTTATATATTAATACAATTGTGATTTATGTTGATACATTAGGTAGTGTTCAGTGTCTAGTTGTGCGAAAATCCTTTTCATCTTATGTGATATAGAACTTCAAGTAAGTGATGGGCAGTCCCTGGGCTAGGAACATGCGCTCATAGAACGTCTGGGTCATCTGCGCTTCTGTCAGACAAGTCTCTTCGCCATGCTCCGCGTACAAGTTGTTGGTTGCATACTCTACGCGGTACCCTCCGGCGGGTATCACCTCGTTGAGTGTGTACTCATACAACTCTTGCGAATCGGTCTTGAGGTGTAGGGGCGACCCTTCACGCAGAAAGTGTTTGTAATAGCTGAGGAAACGTTCGCAGGTGAGGCGTTTGTTCTCCTTTTTGGGCTGTGGGTCGGGGAATGTAATCCATATCTCCGACACTTCGTCGGCTGCAAAGAATTGTTCTATGAGCTCAATTCTTGTGCGCACAAATGCCACATTCCTCATCTGCTCCTCGTTGCTGGTTTTGGCTCCTCGCCATAGGCGCGCTCCCTTGATGTCAACCCCGATATAGTTTCGGTCGGGGTGTATGCGGGCTAGGGCTATGGTGTAGTCTCCCTTGCCGCATCCCAGCTCCAACGTGATGGGGTTGTCGTTGCCGAAAAAACGCGACCATTCCCCTCTCAGGGAGAACCCCTCATCCTTCAGCATCTCATACGACACCTGAAACAGATTCGGGAAGGTCAGGTTCTCGGCAAAGCGTTCCAGCTTGTGATGGCCCATGTGTTTCCTCTCGCTACTCGTTGAAGTTCTTAATCGTCACGTCGCTCTTGTACCACGACTTGATGTGTTTCTCCATCGATTGGGCTGCTGTGTAGGTGGGTGCAGAACCCATGCTCACATAGTAGCCGCCCGACTTGCTGATGATGTAGGCATCGCTACCCAAGGCCTTCAGCTGGTTGGCACACTTGTTGGCGGACTTCTTCGAGGTGAAGAATCCTGCTATGATGTCGAAGCCCTGCTTGCTGTTCTTGAAGGTAGGAGCCTCTGGCACCACCTCTTCATAGGGCTTGTCGTTCTTCTTGATGGCGTTGGCATTGCCTCTTCCTCCACCCGCACCGGCTCCATAGCCGTTCAGTCCGTAGCCGTCGGCATGCAAGCCAAGGCTCACAATAATGTCGTCGAGCAGGCCGTCAAGAAAGTCGAGGTTCATCAGTTCGCCCTGAACCTTGCAGCGGTAGTAGTTGGCACCGGCCTCTTTATACTCGGCATAGTTGCGTTTCAGCCAGAAGTCCTCGTAGGGGAAGAACCGTTTCACGCAATAACCTTCTACCATCAATTCGTGCAGGCGGCTGTCGGCGTACTGGTCCACTTGGTTCATCACGGGTGCAAAGGCATTGCCGTAGTGGCGTGCCAGTAGGAACTGGTGTACATAGTCGGCCATGAAGTTATGCACCAATATGGTGCTTCTGTTGATGTCCTTCTCGTCAAAGACAAGCAGGTTGCGGTCGTCGGTGAATTGGTCTTTGTACGACAATTCCACATCTCGTGCGCAGCTCTCGCCTTTGGGTGCTTGCATCTGGGTGAAATAGTAGTAGCCTCCGCCACCCAGTAGCAACAGCAGCAACAACAGCAGTATCCACAGCCATCCGTGCCCCTTCTTCTCCTCTTTCTCCTCCTTTTTTCTGGCTTTGGCTGCCCTCTTCTCCTGCTCCTTGGCTGCCTTTGCTTGCTCCTTGGCTGCCTTCTCCATGTCTCTCAGCGCCATCTCGGCTTTGCGGGCAGCGGCTTTTTCCGCCTCTTCGGCGGCACGGCGTGCCTCTTTCTCAGCCTTGGCGGCAGCCTTCTCTGCCATACGTTTCTCCTTGGCATCCTTGGGCGAGGAAGGTATCTCGTCCAGCATTCTCTTTACCTCTGAGAGGTGGTCGCTATGGGTTGTCGGTGCCGGTGTGGGTGTTTCGACAATGGGTGGCACCACCACGGGCTCTGCCTCCTTCGGTGCAGGGGCGGGTTCGGGCTTAGGCTCAGGTTTGGACTCTGGGACTGGCTCAGGCTCTGGGGCAGGGGCGGCGGGTTTGTCAAAGGCGGCAAAGGGGTCGGCAACGGCCTTAGGCGTGTAGGTCGCCACATTCTCCAACGGCTGCTCGTGCCTCTTGTTGGCATCCAGATCTAGGTCGGGCAGGGCTTCGAAAGTGACACTCGACCCTTTCAGCCGCATCGTTCCCAGTCCGGGGAAGTCATGGCCCGATGCCGTACGGTGCAGCTTTTCGTTCAGTGCCGCGATATAGTTGTTCCACATTTGCTCCGCGATGTCGTTGGTCACGCATTCTTTCTCAGCTATATGGCGGATGATTGCCTTACTTCCCGATAGGCTGTTGTTCATCACCACCGTGCGCCGTGCGGGGTAATATGTGCCCGTGGCAGTATCGTGGTATGCACTGACATTGCTGCCCGTCAACGTCCCCATGCCGGGAAATTCAACTACATTACCTTGTTGGACAAATTCTACGATAAGTTCTGTAATATTCATACGAGATTAATTATATCTTGTTGTTGGTATTTCTGTTTGTTAAATAACGCTCTGCGGCTTCTAGGTCTTCAACCGTGTCGATGCCCATGTTGGCCTGCTGTGTTTGGCACACCTTTATGCGGTAGCCATTCTCCAGCCAACGCAGCTGCTCTAGGCTTTCTCCCAGCTCCAGCACCGACTGGGGCAGGCGCACCAGCTCTTTCAGCGTGGAGGCGCGGAAGGCGTATATCCCCACATGCTTATGGTAGGTATGCTTCTCTAACCATTCCTCTGGTGCCACACCCCGCAGATAGGGTATCGGCTGGCGGCTGAAATAGAGTGCGCAACCCTTTTGGTCGCACACCACCTTCACATTATTGGGCGACATCAGCTCCTCGGTGCTGCCGATGGTTGTCATAAGGGTGGCTATCTGTGTGCTGCCCTCTTCGAAGCAGGCGGCGAGGCTCTCCAGCTGCTCCTTCTGCACGAAAGGCTCGTCGCCCTGCACGTTGACCACCACGTCGTAGTGCTCTCCTGCGGCCTCCAGTCGCTCCAGCACCTCGCCGCATCGGTCGGTGCCGCTGCGGTGGCTGCTGCTGGTCATCATGGCGTTGCCGCCAAATGCCGTCACGGCCTTGGCTATGCGCTCGTCGTCGGTCGCCACCACCGCCTTGCTCAGGGTAGGCAGTGCGCTCACGCTCTCCCACACCCATTCTATCACCGACTTGCCCCCTAGCAGGGCCAGCGGTTTGCCGGGGAAGCGGGTCGACGCATATCGTGCAGGTATGATGGCGAGTACTTTCATCACGATTCTGTAAATAGTGAGTTGATGTCGGCATCTATCATGTTGTACACCGCGCCAAGGTCTTCCTCCTTTGCCACAAAGTCCAGCTTGTTCAGGTCCACCACGATGATTTTACCCTTGTTGTAGTTCTCCACCCAGTCCTCATAGCGCTTGTTCAGTCCCGTGAGGTAGTCCAGCCGGAGGCCAGACTCGTAGTCCCTGCCGCGCGACTGTATGTTGCGTATCAGCGTCGGCACGTCGGCACGCAGGTATATCAGCAGGTCGGGTGGCTGTAGGAACGACGACACCAGTTCGAACGTGTGCTGGTAGTTCTCAAAGTCGCGTGTATTCATCAGCCCCATCGCGTGCAGGTTGGGTGTGAAGATATAGGCATCCTCATACAGCGTGCGGTCCTGGATGATGTTTTTGCTCTCCTTGTGGGCATCCAGCAATTGGCGTGTGCGGGTGTGGAGGTAATATATTTGGATGTTGAACGACCATCGGCGCATATCCTCATAAAAACTGTTGATATACGGATTCGTCTCTGTCGACTCGTATATGGGTCTGTACCCATAGTGCCGCGCCAACATCTTCGTCAATGTGGTCTTACCCGAACCAATATTCCCTGCAATAGCGATGTGCATAATAGCCTAAATTTTGCCTATCCTTTTGTACAACAAAAGAATAAGCATTTTATTATTCTTATATTTAAAAAGCAAAGATACGAAAAAAAATGAAATTGAGAATCGAAAATTGAAATTATTGCAGAACTTATCGCCCTCCCATAATTTCAAATTTCAATCCTCCACGTCCTGCACCAGTCGCACCGAGCAGCGCACCAGCCGCTCCAAAGGCATCAGGACGGCACTCCTGCCGATGGCAAAGCACATCCCCATCGCATGTTGTTTGCCTTCGTGTATGGTTGTCCAGTAATATCCTATCTGTTCTTTTCCCTCTATGGGGGGTGCGTAGTTTGCCTTGCTGATGAAATCGCTTTCTGCGACAGTCACAATATCGTCTGGTCCGTGCCCTGCCGAGAAATCGGTGGTGCAGTTTGAGGTCTTTGTCATGGAGCTGACGCTCTCGTGTACCATCGGTATCTGTGTGCCGTATCCCACGTTGAACCCCTCTATCGACCCGCTGTATTTGAACGGGTTGGTAGCATTCGCCAGCGCGGCGGTATAGTTGGAGAAATGGCATTCGCCTGCCGCTGGCAGGAACACCGCTCCCGCCCTCTCCATCACCTGCCATTGTGCCGGTGTGAAGACATAGATGGTGTTGTAATGCAGCGTGTCGAATCCCCGTTTCAGCCAGTCGTCGGGCAGCAGCACCAACCCCTGCACATCGCCTACCTGTCCCATCGTGCGCAGCAGCCATGCGTCAGGCCGTCTGGTCATCAGGTAGTCCCACTCATACACGCTCAGTGTGCGCCACATCCCCTCTCGGTCGCCACCGTTGGCAATGCGGTTATACACGCCCCAGTCGTAGCTCGTTCCGTCGATGTTCCTGTTCGCCCCGTTGCCGTAATAGGCGGCATTGGCGGAGAAATAGTATGGGTATTTCTCCCGATAGCCGCTCGTGCCCCATGCAAACAGGTCTATCCACCCCGCGTAGCTCTTGCCGTAGCGCAGGTTGGCATCCCCTATGCGGTCGTACTGCCTGTCGGCAAAACGCCACAGCCCCGCCACCGCGTTATATTGCAGGTTGCCCGACGAGAAGCGCACCTGTTTCTCTGGAGCCACGCTGAACAGCCCCTCCAACACCCCCTGCGCCATGTGTGCCACCGTCTGAGTGGTGGTCGAGCTGTATATCTTGTCGCCCACTATAGAGTCGATGATATATTGGTTGGGCATCCACACCGAACCCGTTGCCTCATTGGATTTTTTGTTTGCGTCCAATGCCAGCCTGAACCCCAGCACGCTCAGTTTCATATCTGGCACCCACAGGTTGCGGTAGGCAATGCGCAAGTCCCCTTCCACGTCAGTCCACGACCCGCCGCGGCCTACGCGGCATTCCCCTGTGTCTGCGCCTTGGGGATTGTACACCTCCTCTTCAAATTCTACGTCCCTCATCAGCACTATCGCATCTTTAACCCCCGGCAGATAGTTCAGCCGTCCGGTATTCATCAGCCATGTCATTAGTGCATTCTCGGTTTTAATATAATCGGGCATCTCCAATGCCCTCCCCACTTGCCATGAGTATTCGATGTCGCGATACCAGTCGTTGCACCATTCCCACACGTTGCCCGTCATGTCGTACAACCCCAGTTCGTTGGGTACCAATCCTCCCACCACATGGGTCGAGTCGCCGCTGTTCACCTGTCCCCACCCCACTTTTGTCGCGTCGGCACCGCCCGCGTAAATGTGGCCGCCCGACTTCCTTCCCCCTCGTGCCGCATACTCCCATTCCGCCTCCGTGGGCAGGCGGAAGCGGCAGCCCGTCAGGCTGTCGAGCCTGCGCAGAAACTCCTTCACCTCGAAATAGCTCACCTGCTCCACCGGCAGGTCGTCGCCCTTGAAATTCGAGGGGTTGTAGCCCATCACCGCCACCCACAGCCGCTGTGTCACTTCGTAGCGTCCCAGATAGTAGCCGTCTAGCCTCACTGCGTGTGAGGGGAACTCGTCGTACTTGCCGAGACTGTGGAACTTTACCCCGCTGCCCGCCACAGGGGTAGACCCCTGCGATGATACTATGCCGGATGGACTGCTGCCTGTCGGTGTCTCGCAACCCATCATAAACGAGCCGCCCTGCACATACACCATGTCGAACTTGCAGTCGCCCACCACAAACGTCCTCGTCTGCTGCCCAGTCTGTGCCGCCAGCCTCGGTGCTAACAATAGTAATAGAATGGTAGGTAGAAGTTTTTTTATACCCCCTTTAACCCCCATTTTAACTTCCCTTTTTACTCCCTCTTTAACTCCCATTTTAACTCCCCCTTATCTAAAAGGCAGGTAGATAACCTTTTTTGTCTCGAAGTATGCCTCTTCAAAGAAGTCGGAGATGTCCCATGTCCGCACCTTTTTCTTGAACGGTGCCAGCTCCTCCGTCAGGTCACCCCCCTTGAGGTACAGTATGCCGTTGCGCAGCTTATGGTAGTGGATGTCCGACACCTTGCCGCGCACCCAGCCGCAAAACTCGCCCAGCGAGGTGACGGCACGCGACACGATGAAGTCGTAGTCGCCCTTCACCTGCTCGGCGCGTAGCTGCTCGGCGCGCACGTTCTTCAGTTCCAGTTGCTGCGCCACATCCTGCACCACCTTTATCTTCTTGCCAATCGAATCAACCAGATAGAAGTTGGCCTGTGGAAACATGATGGCAAGCGGTATGCCGGGGAAGCCTCCTCCGGTGCCCACGTCGAGTATCTCCGACATAGACTTGAACGGCTGCACCTTGGCAATGGCGAGGCTGTGGAGCACATGGTGCTCGTAGAAATTGTCCATGTCCTTGCGCGAGATGACGTTGATTTTCGCGTTCCACTCCTCATACAAAGGCAGCAAAGCGGCAAACTGTTCTCGTTGCCGCTCTGTCAGCTCTGGAAAATATTTCAGGATAAAATCCACTTCGTTTAAGGTAAAAGGTAAAAACTAAAAACTAAAATGGCTGCCGCCATTGGAAATATGAATTTTTAGTTTTTACTTTTTAGTTTTTACTTTTACAAGTACTGCTGCAGGTGCTTACTCTTGCTGCTCACGCGGAGGCGTTTGATGCCCTTTTCCTTGATTTGGCGCACACGCTCGCGCGTCAGGCCGAATTTCATGGCTATCTCGTCGAGGCTCAGGGCGTGCGGCATGCCGATGCCGAAATACATCTTAATCACCTCGCGCTCATATTCCGTCAGCGTGGCAAGGGCGCGCTCAATCTCCTGCGACAGCGACTCCTGCATCAGTGCGCTGTCGGTAGGCGGGGTGTCCTCGTTGGGCAGCACGTCCACAAAGTTCACGTCCTCGTCGGCCACCAGCGGTGCGTCGATGGAGATGTGGCGTCCCGAAATGCCCAGGATGCTCTTAATCTTCTCCTCAGGGATGTCGAGCATGTCGGCCAGCTCCTCCTCCGATGGGGGACGCTCCAGCTCCTGCTCCAAGCGGCTGATTTCCTTCTTCAGCTTGTTGAGGGCCCCCAGCTGGTTCGACGGCAGGCGCACGATGCGGCTGTTCTCCGCGATAGCCTGCAGTATCGACTGGCGTATCCACCACACCGCATAGGAGATAAACTTGAAACCGCGGGTCTCGTCGAAGCGTTTGGCGGCCTTTATCAGGCCCACGTTGCCCTCGTTAATCAGGTCGGGCAGGCTCAGCCCCTGGTTCTGGTACTGCTTGGCCACCGATACCACGAAGCGCAGGTTGGCCTTCGTCAGGCGGTCCAGGGCCTCCTGGTCGCCGTTCTTGATGCGCTGTGCCAGCTGCACCTCCTCTTCGGGAGTGAGCAGTTCCTCGCTGCAGATGTCCTGCAGATACTTGTCCAGCGACTTGATGTCACGGTTTGTGATAGAATGGGTAATTTTTAACTGTCTCATGGCTATCTATTAATATTACGCCTACTATTTTCTAACCTAGATAACGACAAATTTGCAAAAAAGTTTCACGAAAACGAACTTTTTTTTTATGTTGACCTTATAGCGTTTTGTTTCAGTGCGTTGTGTGTGCTGCTTTTTGTCGCGTTTTTCTGGCGGGTTCTATTTTTACGGCCTTTGGCAATTGCTGTTTGGCCCTCCATGCAGGCCCGTCTCGCTCCCGCTTTTTTCATGCCTTTGCCGCTGCTTGCCGGTTTTTGCGGCTTCCTACCGCATTCTGCCGGTTTCCTGTTCTTTAGGACTCCTTATCTGTACCCTGGAGCGGAGATGGGTCGGGGATGGAGTGGATATGGAGCG